>QCEW01000024.1 GCA_003280445.1 Prochlorococcus sp. AG-363-A03
TAAAAAAAATTAGAGAAGATGAAAGACTTGGAGGCACACCTGTCATTTTCCTTACTGCTAAGGGTATGACTGCTGATAGAACTCAAGGGTATCAAGCAGGTGTAGACGACTACATGCCAAAACCATTTGATCCCGATGAGCTAGTTGCAAGAGTTAAGAATGTAGTTCAGAGGCAAGAGCGATTATTAACTGAAGCAGCCAGATTTGCAAATGCTGATGTTGGCCAAATGGCAAAACAGATTACAGAAATCAAATCAATGCTTAGCCATGGGGATAAAAATAATTCACGGAAAGATGATTCGATTCCTAATTTCACCCCAAGAGAGGCAAGTGTTTTGCAACTAGTAGCGGAAGGTTTAATGAACAAAGAAATTGCAAGACAACTTGAAACTTCTATCCGCAATGTAGAAAAATATGTGAGTCGATTATTTATTAAAACCGGTACTTCTAGTAGAACAGAACTAGTTAGATATGCACTTGAAAATCATTTAGTTACATAAATGTGTTTTTGAAAAATAAAAGTTTTAGTTCTCTATAATTTCACAAATTCTATTAGCTTCGAGAAATAGAAAGGAGCCTGATTCAACTTACTTTTGACCACTTTAAAGCCAGATTGCTTTGCAGCTTTGATAATTCCGGTCTCCCTTAAAGTATAAGCCCGAGTAGTTTTACTTGGTCCAGGGAATAGTTGACCAATACCTTTCAAAAGGGCAAGTAAAGGAGTATAGGGAGCAAAGCTAACAATTAATCTCTCATCAGATAATTGACAGAGATGTTTCACCATTGCCTCAGCCTCCTGTTGAGGGTAGTGAATGAAAACATCTAAGCAAATAACTGTATTAAATGAACCTTTTAAATTCTCTAAATCAGATGTTCGAAAATTTAACTTATTCAAATCCAAACCTGCTTCCTTTGCCCTGTTTTTTGTCTCATTTATCATCGCTTCAGAAATATCACTTAAATGAATTGATTTAGCACCCAATTTTGCCAATGGAATACTTAAACTACCAACACCACAGCCAGCATCACAGAAACTTTTGTCCTTGATATTGTCATACTCTTTTAACCAACTAATGACATCATCAACTGTTTTTTGGTGACCTATCCTTATATTTTTTTGCACTTTATTTACATCATCACTTTCGCTATATATTCGATTCCATCTATCAAACCCAGTCCCATTAAAATATTCCGTGACTTCCGCCTTTTCGTTGTTCTCAATTTGCGTTGTCATTTAATCAGATAATTACCTCTTACCAATCTTACGCAGCCAAATGCCAAGACAACTGTTGATTACAAGAATTCATTTTCCATCGAAGTAAAGACTGAATATTTTTTCCAATAAAAAAAGATTTTGGAGTCATTTTTTTCTGACTTAAGACCATACGTGGCGCAAGTGTTCCCATCCAAATAGCAGCAGAAGGATCATTAATCCATTTAGCTATTTTTTTGCAAGCATCTAGTAAAGGCACAGTGGATCCTGCAATTGTCTCATTTGGAAGTCTGCATAAACCATTTTCTACTGTTATCAAACGTTTATCCCAATTAAACGAACCATCTCCTAAACCATACGCTGATATTGCATCACTAACTAAGACAATTTGCTTTGGTGCAAGTATCTTTAAAAGCCTAATCATATCTGCATGCACATGAACACCATCAGCAATCAGTCCTAGGAAGACATCGTTTCTTCTTGAAGCCGCTCCGATAGGTCCAATAGCTCTATGATGCAAACCTTTCATTGCATTAAAAGCATGTGTAACCATGGTCACTCCATTATCAAAAGCATTCATCGCCGAATCAAAATCAGCTGAAGAATGTCCTAGTGAGACCACGATATTTAATTCTCTTAGACGAGAAATGACATCAAAAGAACCTTTTAATTCTGGAGCTAATGTCATTAATGCTATGTCGTCTTCAAATCCCTTTATTCTCTCATTTAAAGCAGAGATACTTGGCTTACAAATACTTTCTATATCATGTGCTCCAGAATAGGATTCGCATAAAAAAGGTCCTTCCATATGAGCACCAAGAAGTCTACATCTATGTTGCGAAGTATGTTTTTTAGCTTCCTTTAAAACCTTCATTCCTAATTGGAATTGATCTCTAGAACAACTAACAAAAGTGGGACAAATTCCTTCCACTCCATCAAGCCAAAGTCTATCAAGCAATGTTAATAATTTAGGAATTTTATTAAAAGTTAAATCTGTAAATGAGATCCCTAAACCTCCATTGATTTGAAGATCAATTGCTCTTGGACTTAGCCAATCACCGCCCCAATCTTCGTCATAAATTGATTTCCTCTTGGAACTTTTATCAATCGAGTCAATAATTCCATGTTCATCTAAAACTAGTGAGAATAGATTATTTTCATCTTCGCTTTTATCTGGTTGAGGTAATTTTATGTTTGTAATTTTTCTCATTTCTTAAAAACTAAAAATAATTAATGCAGGATTCATAAATAATTGGCATTATTAAGTATGAGATTTATAAAATTGAGAATTGTCTTTAACCGAAGCTAATACATTTAAGGAAGTTGCAGTAGTAATGGGTAGTGATTCAGATCTTAAAACTCTTCAACCTGCGGTTGGAATTCTAGATCAATTTGGCATATCTAATGAAGTAAGAATCTTATCTGCTCATAGAACTCCAAAAGAAATGATGGATTTTGCTCAAATGGCAGAATCAAATGGTTTTGGAGTCATAATTGCTGGGGCTGGAGGGGCTGCTCATTTACCTGGAATGATCGCATCGCTAACGACCCTTCCAGTGATAGGAGTTCCCGTCAAAAGCAAGGCGCTTTCAGGAATAGATTCTATGTATTCAATATTGCAAATGCCCTCAGGCATCCCAGTAGCAACCGTTGCCATTGAGGGAGGCCTAAATGCTGGCCTTTTAGCTACTCAAATTTTGGCAATTAACAATACTGAATTAACAAATAAATTAAAAGCCTATAGATCTGAGCTTCACAACCTTGTCGTAAAAAAAGATCAAAGACTTAAAGATATTGGAGCTAAAACTTATCTAGAAAAAATGTCAGGGACGTGAAATTTATTACTAAATTCACTAAGAAATTTTTGAAATAATCTTTTTCTTCAGAAGCAAGTTAGTAACTATGTCTACACATTTATCAATCTCTAGATTTCCAGTATCAATTTTCAATTCTGGAGACTGAGGGGCTTCATAAGGACTTGAGATTCCAGTGAAATCTTTGATGTCTCCATTTCTTGCCTTGGCATAAAGGCCTTTTGTATCTCTTGTTTCACAAACCCCTAAATCAGCTGAACAATGTATCTCTATAAAATCATTCTCTCCAACTAATGATCTTGCATTATCGCGATCGACTCTAAATGGTGATACGAATGCAGTTAAAACAATTATTCCAGCGTCAAGAAACAATTTAGAGACTTCGCCAATTCTTCTAATATTTTCTTCTCTCTCACGATCAGAAAAACCTAAGTCTTTGCATAAACCATGTCTGATGTTGTCACCATCTAAAACATAAGTTGAATAACCATTTTTGTGTAGAGCTACATTTACTGCATTGGCTAGCGTGCTTTTCCCTGAACCAGATAGACCTGTAAACCAAAGTATGGCACTTCTATGTCCTCTTTGCTGAGATCTAGCTTCTCTATCAACTGAAGATTGATGCCAAACTATATTGGTGGCTTTTGATAGAGGACTTTGAGATTTTTGTTCCATGAATTCAGACTAATTTTTTACTATTCTCCATGTTGATTGACACAGTTTAGTCCTAACCTCCACTCTGTTTTGGCCTAAAACCCTCCTTAAAAAGAAATTCTTGAGCTTTTGATATTTGATCTCCTTGTAATTCCAAAAAATCACCTTTCAAAGCTCCCCCTGTTCCGCAGGCTATTTTCAAATTCTTAAGAATTTTTTTTGCCTCTAATTGCTTTAACTCAAGTCCTTTGATAACAGTAACAAGTTTTCCTTTCTTTCCAGATCGAGTTCTTTCAAGACGAACTTGTCGCTTTCCTTTAGGAGTAACACTATTTTGAGCGTCATTCTCTATTGTCTTAAGAGGATCATTAAATTCACTCCAGCCACCTTTGGACATTTTCTTGTGTTTTGGCTGGCAACTATTTTCTTAATCTAAGGTGACAGGTACACTCCCAACAAAATTTAAAGATTCGGATTTATCTCCATTAACAAGGCCAAATGCTCTAGGTCGATTTGGTAAGTACGGGGGCCAATATGTTCCTGAAACTTTGATACCAGCCCTTATTGAATTAGAGCAAGCTGCTAAAGAAGCATGGAAAGATTCTTCATTCAATTCAGAACTGAATCATTTACTAAAAACTTACGTAGGAAGGTCTACTCCTCTATATGAAGCTACAAGATTAACTGAACATTACAGAAAAAATACATTAAAAGGACCACGGATTTGGCTTAAAAGAGAAGATTTAAATCACACAGGTGCTCACAAAATAAATAATGCACTTGGGCAAGCTCTTCTTGCAATAAGGATGGGAAAAAAAAGAATTATTGCCGAAACTGGAGCGGGTCAGCATGGAGTTGCAACTGCAACAGTCTGCGCTCGTTTTGGATTGGAATGCATTATCTATATGGGCAGAGAGGATATGCGAAGACAAGCCTTAAACGTGTTCCGAATGCAATTGCTTGGAGCCTCAGTTAGACCAGTAACGAGTGGAACTGCAACACTCAAAGATGCAACAAGCGAAGCTATTCGAGATTGGGTTACTAATGTTGAAACAACTCATTATATTCTTGGTTCAGTTGCAGGGCCACATCCATATCCAATGTTGGTGAGAGATTTTCACGCAGTTATTGGAGAAGAAACAAAGCAACAATGTAAACAAGCTTTTGGGAGGGCACCCGATGTTCTTTTAGCTTGTGTTGGTGGCGGATCGAATGCGATGGGTCTTTTCCATTCTTTCGTTGAAGATAAAAGTGTGCGAATGATTGGAGTTGAAGCTGCTGGAGATGGAGTCGAAACTGGTCGACATGCAGCGACAATTACAGAAGGAAGGATAGGAGTTCTTCACGGAGCAATGAGTCTCTTACTACAAGACAAAGATGGACAAGTTGAGGAAGCTCATTCCATTAGTGCAGGTCTTGATTATCCAGGAGTTGGACCAGAGCATAGTTACTTAAAAGAAATTGGACGTGCGGAATATGCAGCTGTTACTGACACTGAAGCCATAGCAGCTCTGCAATTAGTTAGTAAATTAGAAGGTATTATTCCTGCCCTAGAGACTGCTCATGCATTTGCCTATCTCGAAAAACTTTGCCCAACTCTCAATCATAATTTAGAAATTGTTATTAACTGCTCTGGTAGAGGAGATAAAGATGTGAATACAGTTGCTGAAAAATTAGGATCAAAAATATAAAGTAGAAAGCCTATTAGTACCTTGGAACAGATTGATCAACATCAGTACTCCAAGCATCTATTCCTCCGACAAGATTCCACACACTTTTAATTATTCCTTGTTCTAAAAGCCAAATACCAAAATTTAGACTTCTCACACCCGCATGACAGACCACGACAATAGGCTGATCCTTCGGTAACAGTTCACCAATTTTGACTGACCAGTTTGCAGCCTTACTTAAAGGAAGATGTAATACTGAAAATGAAAATGAAGCTATTGCAATTTCATTATCCTCTCTGACATCTACAATGAACGGTTTTTCAGAAGAAGCATCTTCTAAGATTTTATTTAACTCTTTTGGAGTTATGCTTAAAGGAATATTCTGTTTCATATTTAAGATTCTAAGTAAAGATTAAACTTTCTGTTATCAAAGCTCAAAAAGTCTACAAACGCTCAAATAATAAAACATGAAATCACGTTTATCTTATTTTTTAATATCAGGAGTCATAATTTTATCATTTTTCATAGGTATATTTATCTGGCGGAGTAAACATCTAAAGCAAGTCCCTAAGTTCAATGAAGAAACATTTAATGCTCCAATTTCCTCGAAATATATACCAACAAATACCGATCTCGTTTTCCACTGGAAACTCAATCCCGCTACACTTCCAAACTACATCGAAAATTATCAAGCTAAAATTAATAAAAATAATATAAATAAAAAAATCAGTTTTATTAGAGATTCTTCTTTTAAATTAATCAGCCTTGATTTTGCAAATGACATCTCAAAATGGGTTGGTGATTATGGAAGTTTTGCTACATTTGATTCCAATAAACAACCTCTAAATGATTGGATTATGGTCTTAGCAATAAAAAAAGATGTAAATATAGAAAAAGAATTAGAATTTATTTTAGACTCACAAACCACTGATAGTAATAATAATCCAAGCAATAAATTAAATACGCCAAAAACAGAAATATTGTCAAAAGAAATAAATTCAAATAAATCAATTTTTTTTGCAATTGACAAAGAAAATCTTTTAATAGCATCCAATCCCAAAATCATACAATCATCAATGGAGGACTTAGATAAAAATATAATAAATACGAAAAAAAATTATAAGAATATTCAATTAAAGGATAATCTTAAAGACGGATTATTTTTAATAGAAATATCACCAAAGAAGATTTTAAATTTAATAGGTCAAGAAGAAAATTTATTTAAAATAAATGAGATCGATAATTTAATATCTTCTATAAATTTCGATGAAAATAAATTAAATATAGAAGGGATAATATCTTATAATATTAAAACTAAAATGCCAGTTAAAGATATCAATTATAATTTAATGGATATCACAAAAGAATCTGAATTATCCGAAAATTTTATATTGGTTGATAATCCCAAGCAGTATTTTAAGAAAAATTCCAGTCATCCATATCAAAAGCTTGTAGCGTCTCTTATTCAAGAATCAACAACCCTCGATTCTTCTAATCTCTTGAAAATAATTCTTGAAAACTCTAAAGGAAATTTAATTTGGTTAAATGATAAAGACTGGCTGGTTATAACTAGAAAATCTGATACGGGCAAAGGAGAGATAAGTGATATCCTAAAAAAAGAAAATTTTTTAAGTTCAAATCTTGATTTTGAAAACAGGAATCTTGAGATTTGGTCAAGAATAAGTACAGATGAAAATAAAAAATATGAGCTAAAAGATACTATTGAGGCTATTATTGAAGAAGATAAAGAGAATTACATTTGGAGTCAAAGCTTATCTTCTATTTCAAATTTTGATAACACAAATTACTTACAAATCTACTCAGGAAATAATCAAAAAATCAATAAGATTAATGATTTTGAAGACGTACTGAGAATTCATTTAGGGGAACAAAAAACTAAGACAGTTCTAAATAATTTCTATCCTTATATCTTATTTAAAACTATGCTAGGAAACAAATTGACTCCCCCTAAAAATATTAACATCTCTATTGCAGTCCCTACAATTAATTATCCGGACTTCATTAAAGTTAAAATCAACTTAAAAACAAGTTAATAAAAATTTAAAGTGCTATATTCAAAATATAGTTTAATTCTATAGAATTAAGTTCAAGTTGAAAATTATTTTTTTCAACTGATCAGAAAAATTATTTTGCAGGAGCTAAAGCCATAGATTACGAACAAAAGACAACTAATTTGGTTCTAAAGCCTGGCTTGGAAGGGGTTCCAGTAACCAATTCAGGGATATGTGAAATCAATGGGACAGAAGGAAATCTGAACTATAGAGGTTATCCAATATATGAGCTAGCCCAAAAAAGTAGTTTTTTAGAAACTGCGTTTCTTTTGATATGGGGAGAACTTCCCACTGAAAATGAGCTTCAGAAATTTGAAAAGGACGTTCAAATGCATAGACGAGTCAGCTTTCGAATTAGAGATATGCTCAAGTGTTTTCCAGAATCTGGTCATCCTATGGATGCTCTGCAAGCAAGTGCTGCATCTCTGGGCCTTTTTTATTCTCGAAGAGCAATTGATGACCCACAATATATCTACGACGCAGTAGTGAGGTTGATTGCAAAAATTCCAACGATGGTTGCTGCTTTCGAGCAAATAAGAAAAGGAGACGATCCAATTCAACCCCAGGATGATTTACCTTATTCCTCCAATTTCCTTTATATGCTCACCGAAAGGGAACCAAATCCAATCGCAGCAAGAGTTTTTGATAGATGTTTAATTCTTCACGCCGAGCACAGTCTCAATGCGAGTACATTTAGCGCAAGAGTAACTGCAAGCACACTAACTGACCCTTATGCTGTCGTTGCTTCTGCTGTTGGGACATTGGCTGGTCCTCTTCACGGAGGAGCCAATGAAGATGTGATAGCAATGCTCGAAGAAATTGGAAAACCTAATAAAGCCTCTTCATTTCTCAATGATGCAATTGCAAAAAAAAGGAAAATCATGGGCTTTGGTCACAGGGAGTATCGTGTCAAAGACCCTAGAGCAACAATTTTACAAGCCTTCGCAGAGGAACTTTTCTCGGAGTTTGGTAAAGATGAAATGTATGAAGTAGCTAAAGCACTTGAAGAAGAGGCTATTTCCAGACTGGGGCCAAAAGGTATATTCCCAAATGTTGACTTTTATTCTGGACTTGTTTATCGAAAGCTTGGTATTCCTCGAGATTTGTTTACACCAGTTTTTGCGATTTCAAGAGTTGCTGGTTGGTTGGCTCACTGGAGAGAACAACTTGGAGCAAATAGAATTTTTAGACCATCACAAATTTATGAGGGAGCGAAACTGAGAAATTGGGAGCCTCTTGAAAGAAGATAATTTGAAATTTATTTTTTTCGAATTTAAAATTAATTCAAAATTACACTAACCTTATTAGTAGATTAAATATCAGAAGTGAATTCAGGTATAGACCTTGAGATGAGTTTTACCCAGGGGGTTCAAAACCTTGGTTTATCACATGAATTAGCTCATCTTTTATGGATCCCTCTCCCAATGCTTTTAGTATTGGTTTCTGCGGTTATTGGAGTATTAGTAACAGTTTGGCTTGAGCGCAAAATTTCTGCGGCAGCTCAACAGAGAATTGGACCAGAATATGCAGGTGCACTTGGTATTCTTCAGCCCATGGCTGATGGGCTAAAGCTTTTAGTAAAAGAAGACATAATCCCAGCAAGAGCAGACAATGTACTTTTCACAGTTGGTCCAATACTAGTTCTCGTTCCAGTCATTTTATCTTGGTTAATTGTTCCATTTGGTCAAAATCTTTTAATTAGCAACGTTGGCATAGGAATCTTCTTATGGATAGCCCTAAGCAGCATCCAACCTATTGGTCTTCTAATGAGTGGCTACTCATCCAATAATAAATATTCTTTACTAGGTGGACTTAGAGCTGCAGCTCAATCAATTAGTTATGAAATTCCATTAGCACTTGCGGTTTTGGCAATAGTCATGATGAGCAATTCATTGAGTACTGTTGATATAGTTGAGCAACAAAATACTGCGGGTTTTCTGAGCTGGAATATATGGCGACAACCTGTAGGTTTTATTATTTTTTGGATCTGTGCATTAGCTGAATGCGAGAGACTCCCTTTTGATTTGCCAGAGGCAGAAGAAGAACTGGTAGCTGGCTATCAAACTGAGTATGCAGGTATGAAATTTGCTCTTTTTTACTTAGCTGGATACATAAATCTGGTTTTATCTGCATTACTTGTATCAGTTCTCTACCTAGGAGGGTGGGGATTTCCAATCTCAATTGATTGGTTTTCATCTCTAATAGGTCTTTCAATTGACAATCCATTAGTTCAAATTTTTGCGGCATCCCTTGGAATTGTTATGACAATCCTCAAGGCTTATTTACTCGTCTTTTTAGCAATCTTATTGAGATGGACTACGCCAAGAGTTCGTATTGATCAACTCCTTGACTTAGGGTGGAAGTTTCTTTTACCTATTTCTTTGGTCAATTTACTTGTAACTGCCTCACTGAAATTGGCATTTCCTATGACATTTGGTGGATAAGAGAAAAACAAGACAATTAGTACTCTTTTTTTTAAGTACTAATACCTACAATTATTTGAAAAAAACTGTATAATGATTAATGTAATTAGAGGCCACCGGCAGTAAATTTAATATGCTTGGTTTCCTAGAAAAAGTTACCGACTACACTAAAGAAGCTTTTGATGCAGCGAAATATTTAATTGAAGGGCTAAGCGTAACCTTTGACCATATGCGTAGAAGGCCCGTAACGGTTCAATATCCATACGAAAAGCTAATTCCTTCTGAGCGTTATAGAGGAAGAATTCATTATGAGTTTGACAAATGTATTGCTTGCGAAGTTTGCGTAAGAGTATGCCCAATCAATCTTCCAGTTGTTGATTGGGTAATGAATAAAGAAACCAAGAAAAAAGAATTGAGAAATTATTCTATTGATTTTGGTGCTTGTATTTTTTGTGGAAATTGTGTTGAGTATTGTCCAACAAATTGCTTATCAATGACAGAAGAATATGAACTTGCTGCATTCGACAGACATAGTCTTAACTACGATAATGTTGCTCTTGGAAGACTACCAACAAGTGTGACTTCAGATCCATCTGTTCGTCCTTTGAAGGAACTAGCTTATTTGCCAAAGGGTGTCATGGACCCTCATGAATTACCTGCGAACAAAAAAAGAGCTGGCAAGCTGCCAAGCCAAATTATTAAAGAGATCCAAAAAGAGAACACACAAGATGAATTGAATAACAATTCTGAAGATATTTTCCCAAATAAAATAAACTCTAATAATTAATGAATATCGCTTACTCAACAGAATTAATTTGCTTTTTAATTCTCAGTGCTGTAATAGTTTCTGGGAGTTTGGCAGTCGTTTTACTAGAAAACATTGTTTACTCTGCTTTTTTATTAGGCGGCGTCTTTATGGCTGTAGCAGGATTATATCTTTTATTAAACGCTAGTTTTGTTGCTGCCGCGCAAATTCTTGTATATGTAGGGGCTGTAAATGTTTTAATATTATTTGCAATTATGTTAGTTAATAATAGAGAGAAGTTAAAACCAATTGAAGGACTAAAAACTAGAAAATTAATATCAGGCGGAGTTTGCACTGGTCTATTAATTTTGTTATTGAGAGTTAGTATTATCACGAAATGGAACATACCTGGGCCAACCTCTATTGGTGAAGAAGCTACTGAGAGAATTGGAGAACATTTATTCACAGATTATTTATTGCCTTTTGAAGTTGCTTCCATTTTGTTATTAATGGCTATGATTGGAGCTATTGTTTTAGCAAGAAGAGAGGTTTCTATTCCAACAGATTACATAAACGATTTAAAAACTAAAAAATCCTTAGATGATAAGAAAATTCCTCTTCTTTCCGGAAATAGTTTAAAATGAATCAAAAGCAATTGTCCTTAAAATTTAATCAGTAATATGTTAGAAAATCCTATTGGTCCGGTTCCTCTTCAGGCTTATCTTATAGTCTCTGCATTTCTTTTTTGCACAGGTGTATGGGGATTAATAAATAGTCGAAATGCTGTTCGTGTCTTAATGAGCATTGAATTAATGTTAAATGCAGTGAATATAAATCTTATGAGTTTTTCATCATACATTGATGGATCAATCATTAGAGGACAAGTATTTTCGATTTTTGTCATTACCGTAGCAGCAGCCGAGGCTGCAGTTGGACTCGCAATACTACTTTCATTGTATAGAAATAGAGTTACTATTGATATGGAAAGTTTTAATCTACTTAAATGGTAGATATTTTTAATGGCAACAAATCTGATCTGGATCTTATATAGATCAGATAGCGATATTGCATATAAAGAAACCTTAAATTGCAAGAAAGTAATTGAGGGTTATGGAAAAAAAGTTTTATTTTACGAGATAAGCAATGAAACTAATGATATAAATCAATTATTTTCAGCGTCTAAAGTTTTACCTGAAATAGCTATTGTTTTAGGAGGTGATGGAACAGTTTTAAGAGCAGCTAGATATTTATCACCAAAAAATATACCCATATTAAGTTTCAATGTTGGAGGTAATTTAGGCTTTTTGACGCACGATCGTCATATTTTAATGCAAGAGAATTTTTGGGAAAGAGTTTCAAATAAAAGATTTAATATACAAAAAAGAATGATGCTTGAAGCAACTGTATTTCAAGAAGAGGTAAATAATGAAAGCACAATAAAAAAATCATTTTTTGCTCTAAATGATTTTTATTTACGATCTTGCACAGACGAAATAGCACCTACTTGCAGCCTTGCACTTGAAATAGATGGTGAGCCTGTTGACAAATACAAAGGTGATGGACTTATCTTCTCTACCCCAACAGGATCTACTGCTTACTCTATGGCCGCAGGAGGACCAATAATTCACCCTTCCTTAGATGCGATAATTGTAAGTGCTATATGTCCAATGAGCTTGGCTAGCAGACCGATTGTGGTACCTCCTAAATCTCAATTAGTAATAAAACCCGTAAAAGAAACAAAGCAAAAAATAAAGCTATGGCTAGATGGATCTAGTGGATGTCTAATTGAAGCTAATGATACATGCTTAATAAAGAAATCCAATCATTCAACCTCAATAATAATTTTAGATGAGAATCTTTCTTATTATAAGACAATTACTCAAAAACTTCATTGGGCTAGCAGCCTTAATAACAAAAATAAATAATAAATATGGGGATAGAAATCGAAAGAAGATTCTTAGTTAAAAATGAGGATTGGAAATCTCAAATAATACTAAGTGAAGGCTTTAGTCAAGCCTATTTAAATTCAAAATTAGATGAGTGGGTAACTCGAGTAAGGTTAATAGACAATAAAAAAGGATTCATAACACTAAAGTCTTCTTTAAACGAATTAACAAACTATGAGTTTGAATATTCAATTCCTTCACAAGATGCTCAGGAATTAATAAAATTATCAAAATATAAAATTACAAAAACGCGTTTTCAACTAAAAATAAATGAAAAAAATTGGATAGTTGATCTTTTTGATGGGTCAAATTCTCCTTTAAAAATTGCTGAAATTGAATTGAATGATGTATCTGAAGACATTCAAATTCCATCATGGTGTGGTCAAGAAATAACTGGGATCAAATCATTAAGCAATGCTTCTTTAGCAAAGACACCTATTTCTCAGTTTTCGGTAAAAGATCGAATCAAAGTCAAAGGATCTTAAGCAAAAAGGCAACTCGTCCTTTAGATTGTCTTTATATTCATCGCCGGTCGTTTCCAGCGACCTATGCGCCCTTTGCATGAGGTATAACTTGTATGGTCTTTATGACACAGAAGGTATCCTTCGCTTCACTTGTAATGACAAGGAAGCTTGCATAGCTTATGCAAAGTTATTTGAGCTATCAACAATTGAATTTTCTCTAATGCCTTTATCAGAAATCAATGAAGAGGAAACAAATTAGATCTTCTAAGAATCTGTTTCATCTGGCAATGAACAACAATTAAAGCCATCTCGGCATATTTTTCCATGATCCATTGCCCAGTTCAATAAAGCTACTCTGTTTTTTGATCCTGTTTTTGTGAACATATTGCTCACATGATTGTCTACAGTTCTTTTGCTAATTGTCAGTTTTTCAGCAATCTCTTGATTAGTGAGGCCATCTGCCACAAGTCCAATAATCTCCATTTCCCTAGCCGAGAGTCCCATATGGGATGAATTAGCGATCTCTCCTGTAAACATTCCCCTCACTCACAACTCATTAATTAATACTACTTAGATTAGGGCCTTTAATCACCGATAGTAATTATCTAGTAAAAAATACATGTGAAATCTAAACTCCAAAATCGTCTCGAATCTGGCTTATCAGCTATTACTGCTGAAATCATGCCCCCTAGGGGTGGGGATACAGCCTTAGCACTCTCAAAAGCCATCAAATTAAAAGACTTTGTGCATGGTTTTAATGTTACAGATGGCAGCAGAGCGATAATGAGAATGAGTAGTTTAGCCTTATGTAAGCTGCTATTAGAAGCAAATCTGGAACCAGTCCTGCAATTATCATGTAGGGATAGAAATCGAATCGCATTACAAGCTGAATTACTAGGAGCACATGCTTTAGGCATAACAAATATCCTCTGTTTAACTGGTGATCCTGTACGAGTAGGAGACCAATCTCATGCCAAATCAGTTCAAGACTTAAACTCAATAGAGCTTATTGATCAAGTCACATCACTTAACAAAGGAATAGATCCAGTATCTGATTTTTTACCTGATGGACCAACTAATTTGTTTGCTGGAGCCGCAGCTGATCCAAACTGCAGAGGATTTGATGGCTTAAGAAGAAGGATAGAACTCAAAAAAAAAGCTGGTGCAAATTTCCTGCAAACTCAAATGGTGATGGAGCCAAAAGTACTTGAACGATTTTGCAAGGAAATTACAGAGCCAATAAAAATTCCTGTATTAGCAGGGGTTTTTCTACTCAAATCTGCCAAAAATGCTCAATTCATCAATCGTGTAGTACCTGGAGCATGCATACCAGAATCAATTATTTCCAGACTTGCAAGTTCATCTAACCCTATTGATGAAGGCATATCAATTGCTGCTGAGCAAGTCAAAACTTTTCTAGGAATTGCTCAAGGAGTTCACCTTATGGCCGTTAAAGCAGAACAACAAATACCAATAATTTTAGATAGAGCAAATATTAATTAGAAGAACCAATCAGATCAGTACCTAATAATTCAGCCATTGCTTTTTGTTGAGGTGACGGTTCGCCTAAGTCCTGTCTTCTAGCATCTGTTATTAACCAATCTAAAGCTGCTTCCTGTAAATCAAAATGATCACCTTCTTTCCCTACACAATACCTACCAAAAACCAACTTCTCTACAAGTTGAACTCCTGGCCCAATTAGTGAATAATCAAAGATTATTGAATTATCAATTGTTGCACCTTCACAAATACAACAACTCGGACCAATCATAGAGGGACCAATAATAGTTACACCATCCTCAATCCTTGTCATTCCTCCAACATAGATAGGTCCTTTCACATTTATTTTATCCCAATTAGCTGCAACATTTAAACCAGTATAGATTCCTGGCCTCACTTGCTTACCTGGTATTTCAACCTGTCTAACATCACCTTTAAGAACATTCCTTATTGCTCTCCAATAATCTGGGACTTTACCAATATCTACCCACTCAAAATCCATAGGTAAAGCATAGAAAGGTGCACCTTCTTCTACTAATTTTGGGAACAAATCTGAACCTATATCAAATGGTTTCCCAGATGGAATATAATTAAAAATTTCAGGCTCAAATAAATAAATTCCAGTATTAATAGTATCTCCTAATGCATTATCTATAGATGGTTTTTCTTGAAAAGCTTTAACACGATCTTCTTCGTCAGTAACAACAACGCCATAACTACTTACTTGCTCTTTTGAAACACGTTTAGTAATCAAACTAGCTAGAGCGCCTTTTTCTTTATGTCGTTTTACAGCTTCAGATAAATCCAAATCAATGAGTGCATCTCCACATAAGACAACGAAAGTATCATCAAAAAACTTTTGAAAATCTTGAATTTTCTTCAGCCCTCCCGCTGACCCAAGTGCGTCACCAATTAATTCTCCATCTTCAATACGGCCTTCAAAGCTGTACGCAATTTCAACTCCAAATCTTTGTCCATCTCTAAAATAATTTTCTATTTCTTCTGCCAAGTGGGAAACATTGACCATAACCTCAGTAAAGCCATGCTCCTTAAGAAGTTCCAACAGAAACTCCATTACAGGTTTCTGAAGGATAGGAATCATTGGCTTTGGAATCACATGCGTGATCGGCTGAACTCGGGTTCCTTTCCCAGCCGCCAGGATCATCGCCTTCATAGGCGGTTTAACCGAAGCTATACAAGGCCAACATAGAATGCTGCCTCCACATAGAGCTAAGCAGCAGCCGGCGAGCCATCTGTCACGTCTAAAGAAGCGAGGGGGAGCTGAGCAACCATCCCCGGTTCTAACAGCCTCTTTAGGCTTATTGGGGAGAACAAAGAACCTTTTTGCTCAATCTCCACCTTGCCCTGAGAGCATAAAAACAATAAAGCCCAAAAGACTCCTACTCTATCGGTATCCAAATGGTCTGAGGCAGAATTTTCTTTCCACTTATCAACTAATTCTTCAAAATCAACCCAGTGCAAAGCTTGCTCCCACTTATTTATGAAAATCGCTAGGGCAGCAGTAGTTTCAGGTAATTTTTCTCTATGAGCGAGTGAGGAAACTTGAGCAATAATCTCTCTATTGCTTAGCTTTTTTTGTCGTAACTTTCTACGATTTTGTAACTCATCATTATTCAAAGATTCTGCAATTGTCTCAAGCTGATTTATTAATTCTCCAAGAGTAACTGGCCTTCTAAATGGAGGAGGTGCAACGGGTCTTCGAAACAGATGTCTTTCAGGTCGAAGAGGTAATTGAAAGCTGTCATCTAGCCAACCCTGTTCACCAAAATCAAACTCTGATTCATCTTCAACTTCCGTATCAAAGGAGAACATTTCAGCCTCAAGCACCTCCGCCTTTAACCCAACCAAGACAGAAGCAGCTAAAAAGGCCTCACTGCTCTGAGCGAGATCAACTTCAAAACTTCCACCATTCTGGCTTAAATGTTGTGAAATCTTTTTTGGGATTTCAATACGCTGTTTAAGTTGATCTAAAAAACCATCTACAACAGGAATAACATCAACATCCCAAGGATCAATATCTCCTCTTTGAGCGGCATCTTGCAATAAACGAATAGCAAGTCTCGCGCCAGAATCTGCAGTTTGAGTTAAAAGATTAGCTGGCAATTACAAAAGATGAGTCTAAAAGAAAGTTATCTCTATATTGGATGTAATGCTAGGTGATTATAGTTTTCAATCAAGGAGAGGAGCTTCAATAGTCCCAATTGATAAATTTGTATTACTAATAACTGTCGCTTGATCACTTCTAACTCTCTCCACGGCTAACAAATCTCTTTTAATCAATCCATCAATTGATGAAATGTAAGTATCAGTCATAATTTTTGGATATAAACCAATTCCAATAATCGGTACTAATAAACAAGCAATAATATAAATTTCCCTAGGTTCTGCATCTACCAACTTTGCTTTGGATATTAACTTCGCATTCTCTTTTCCAAAGAAAATTTCTCTGAGCATCGACAGTAAGTATATAGGTGTCAAAATAACTCCAACTGCTGCTAATGAAGCAACAACAATCCTAAATGGGAGTGTATAAACTTCATCGGTTACGAACCCAACAAAGACCATTAATTCTGAGATAAATCCACTCATTCCAGGTAAAGCAAGAGAAGCAAAGGCGCATGCAGTCCACAAAGCAAACATAATCCTCATGTTTTGACCAATACCACCCATCTCATCTAATTGAAGAGTGTGAGTTCTGTCGTAAGTTGCACCAACAAGGAAAAACAAACTTGCTCCTATTAAACCGTGGCTAACCATTTGCAACATTGCGCCACTAGTCCCTAAAGAGCTGAAGCTTCCAATCCCTATCAAAACAAAACCCATATGACTTATTGAGCTATAAGCAATTTTTCTTTTTAAATTTCTTTGAGCAAAAGATGTTAAAGCTGCATAAATAATATTTACCACTCCCAAAACAATTAACAATGGTGCAAATTGGGCATGAGCATCAGGCAGTAATTGTGCATTAAATCTAAGAAGAGCATATCCACCCATCTTTAACAATATTCCTGCTAAGAGCATATGTACTGGGGCAGTTGCCTCTCCATGCGCATCTGGCAACCAAGTATGAAGAGGAACAATTGGAAGTTTGACCCCAAAAGCTATTAGCAATCCGGAATAACAAAGCAGTTGAAATCCCTTCCCAAAATTTTGCTGAGCTAAATGGGTATAACCGAAATCTGGTATTCCTCCCCCATGAAAGAAACCCATTCCAAGACCAGCAAGAAGAATGAATAAAGAGCTGCCTGCTGTGTAAATAATAAATTTCGTAGCGGCATATTGCCTTTTCTTTCCGCCCCAGATTGCAAGGAATAAGTACACCGGAAACAACTCCAATTCCCAAGCCAAAAAGAAAAGCAGCATATCTTGAACAGCAAATACAGCTATCTGTCCACCATCCATGGCGAGAATTAAAAAGAAAAATAATTTGGGTTTATAGCTAACTGGCCACGCTGCCAAAACTGCAAGAGAAGTTATGAAACTTGTAAGCAATATCAATGGCATTGACAAGCCATCTGCACCAACGGACCAAGTCAATCCAAGATCTGGAAGCCAACTAACTTTTTCATATAGTTGCAACCCTTCTTGACTTGGATCAAAACCTTTGAAATATGCAGCAACAGTAATTAGAAAAGTAATTAAAGCAATTATGAGGGCATACCATCGAACTTCTTTCCCTTCTCCTTTATCTGGAATAAAAGGAACAATCAATGCCCCAACGATGGGAAACAATATGGATAAACTTAACCAAGGGAAATTGGCTGGAATTGGCTCAGGGACAAGCATTGTTCCTAGATTCAAACTTGTATTGAGAGCGAATTCCAAGGCTCGAATTAATCACCACTTTTTGAGTTTAGAAATTATGAGATTATTGGCACCCTCTAGATAGGGGATGAAACACACACCTAAAAAAATTATGTAAATTATGCGCCTACAATTCCAAAAAGTGCAACAAGTGCAATAACTCCCCCAAAAACAATCAATGCGTAAAACTGAGCTCTTCCTGT
>QCEW01000025.1 GCA_003280445.1 Prochlorococcus sp. AG-363-A03
GTAATATTGATGATTATCAACTTGATATAGTTGTTACTATTTTATTCTTGTATCTAGGATCAATATATCTTCTACTTTGCAACTACCATTAAGCCATTCTCTAAACTCTTGAGCAATTGCTAGTCTTTCCCTTTTTGGTAGCTTTTGGGCTCTAATTAAGAGCAATGTCATTGAATCTGCAATCAGCTCTTCAACATTTGGCTTTTCTTGCATTTACGACTATTAACTGTTTCTCTTTTAAATTATCTATCTTGTTGAATGATTACTTCAGACGTAAGGATATAAATAGAATTTACGAATACTTAACCATTAAGAAGAAAATATAAATTAGTCGTTCTATAAAGTTATTTCTGACTGGCCTGAAGATCTTTGCATCCACACTACTTTCCATTCCTCATCAATTTTTTTTTAAATCGAAGTTACTTTAGGGAGGTCATCATTTTGAGTCCCTTTATAAGTAAATTTTTAACCTAGGGTGAAAACGCACATTGCATCACTTGAACCTAAGAGTTCAAATTTATACACCTTTGTTACTTCTCCGCTTTGTAATACAAGATCTCCTGAGGACCATATCTCTTGAAATCCTTTTGCGTCAATCGGATTCCCGCTTGGTCTTATAAATAAAAAGTCGGGGGTTGCATTGTCTAGAAAGAATGATCCCATTCTCTCTGTTGAGGCAAAGGCTTCTAGGATGGTTAGGATTTCTTCTTTAGAAGATATTGATCTATTAAAAACAATAAACTAGGATTACAGATCTGCTCAATATTGGATGTTTTCTTTGCTATCTATTTTTGTTGTGCTGACAATATAAACCAACCCTTTTTATCGAGAAATACTAAAATAATTTATTTTAACTAGAAAATTTAGGCAGCTTGTTCCGATAAGTCATTTGCGAAAAGAGATATAATTTCACCTTTTGGTGTTTTATAAACTCTCTCTACAATTTCGCCTTCAGTGACGATTACTTTAGTATTCATTGAACCTGCGGGCAATGTCTTGATAGCTGGTACAAGAGCTTCTTTTAAATCTGGGAACTGATCTAAATCCTTGAAGTCTTTAATTTTCTTCTTAGCAACCATTAAATAAATAAGTCGAAGTTATTACTCCCTTTTAACTAATTTATCTCCACTCGTAAAGAGCTTGTATAGCTAATCAACTTTTCATAGGACTATCGTGAAAAATTAGATATAGTTTTTGGTTTAGGAATTGCTTTTATAAGCTTGTTTTCATTGTTTTCAAAAGCGTTGTACCTAATGTCCAAATTCAATACCATTGCAGTACTCAAAAGTAGTTATCCAAAAATTACTTGTCGTGGTGG
The DNA here is from genome assembly GCA_003280445.1 of Prochlorococcus sp. AG-363-A03. Taxonomy (GTDB): domain Bacteria; phylum Cyanobacteriota; class Cyanobacteriia; order PCC-6307; family Cyanobiaceae; genus Prochlorococcus_B. Next base: position 1,319 of record QCEW01000025.1, read on the forward strand.
AAATATCATTTCTTTATTTTATTGTGTCGAAATACAATCGCCAATGATCAATTGATTTTATCCATCAACATCAAGTACTCTGTTGTACTTAGAATAATTTTTTCCTTTCAGGGTCTCTGTTAATTTCTACTTCTTTTTTTTATTATCAATTCAGTTTAAGAGATATTATATTAATTTATATTTTTGACCTATAGATATGATTATGAACGTTTTTCCAAAGAAAATAATGCTTTTAGGTAGCGGAGAATTAGGGAAAGAGGTGGCAATAGCAGCAAAAAGATTAGGTTGTTATGTTATTGCATGTGACAGATATAATGATGCGCCAGCCATGCAGATAGCTGATCAATTTGAAGTATTAAATATGAATAACGGTAGTGAATTAAAAGAAGTGATATATAAATGTAATCCTGATATAATTATTCCTGAAATTGAGGCTCTTGCCGTAGATTTATTAAAGGAAATCGAACAAAAAATAAGAGTAATACCAAATGCTAGAGCCACCGCAATAACTATGAATAGAGATAAAATCAGAGATTTAGCTGCTAACGAATTAAATATAAGAACTGCAAAATTTAGTTATGCGATTAATCAATCCGAGCTTAATTACCATGCAGAGGCGATTGGTTATCCTTTATTAATTAAACCAGTTATGAGTTCTTCAGGTAAAGGACAAAGTTTAGTTAATAATAAAAATGATTTAGTCCAGGCTTGGAATTTGGCTATTGAAAAATCAAGAGGTAAATCAAATAAAATTATATTAGAGGAATTTATTGATTTTGATTTGGAAATTACTTTATTAACTATTAGACAATTTAATGGTAAAACATTATTTTGTGCACCGATAGGACACGAGCAAAAGAATGGAGATTATCAATGTAGTTGGCAACCAGCTACATTAACTGAAAGTGTTTTAGATAAGGCTCAAAAGATAGCCAAATGTGTCACTGATAATCTTGGTGGAGTTGGTTTGTTTGGCGTTGAATTTTTTATTAAGGGTGAGGAGGTTATTTTTTCAGAACTGTCACCAAGACCACATGACACGGGCTTAGTAACTTTGATTAGCCAAAATTTAAATGAGTTTGAATTACACCTTAGAGCTGTTTTAGGTATCCCAATTCCAGAAATAGTTTGTCATGAAGCTTCTGCGAGCAGAGTGATTTTGGCTTCCCAGAAAACTTCAAAAATAGCTTTTACGGGACTTGAAGATGCCTTGAGTCAATCGAATACAGATGTATTTATATTTGGCAAACCGAGCTCTACGGAAGGTCGTCGAATGGGAGTAGCTGTAGCAAAAGCTGAAACACTAGACGAGGCAAGAATCAAAGCTGATAAAGCAGCTCAATCAGTCCAATTTATAAATGAATAGTTTTAATTCAGATTGTTTATCTGATTTCGTTAAGTGCAAGTCGATTTGGTTTCTATTTTTGACTGAGTTAAATTGGAATCCAAATGCTATTAATCCTCTTGAGTTGGTCCCTGAATCTTTTTGGCCTGAAGTTACGGATCTCTTAATTGAAGCTAGATATATTGGTCAAAGCAGGAATTACTACCTCAAAGAGTCTGATAAATATATGGATTATTTAAGTAAAGGTGGTAGGCCTTTTAAAGCGGATTGAAAATCATAAATATTCTTTTAACTGCTTACCAACTTCCTGTGGCCCCATAATTGTTAACATTTTTGTAACTGGCCTTGCCTAACAAAAACTAAATTACAATAAATAAATGGGTATTGAGGATCCAAAACTTCGTTTGTTCATGCTTCTTTTGATCAATTTAATACTGTTAGTACTTTTTAGAAACTGGGTATTTAATAACGAGGCTTTTGTGTGGTTACTAAATGGTTTACCTTCTTGATGTGTTATGGATTATTTGATTTGATTTTTCAAAATATTGCTTCATCTGGGTTTAAGTCGTTAACTACTTTGATAATTTTTGCCATATTGGAATCTTTTTTTGTGTTTAATGACTTTTGTAAGAAGAGAGAAAAGGAGGAAGGTTGGTTTAGTTTAAAATAGAAAAAGAAGAGGATAAATAATTAACTTTCTTAGTGATTTAAGTGTGCTTTTTAGTAAGAAATGCAACTATTTCGGTTAACACTACATGATTCACTGGTTTATGTATCATCAGGAACATCGTTTAAAGATAATTTCTGTTACTTTTAATACACGTTCAGCTAAATAACAAGCTGCAGTAAGACTCGAGACATGGAACGGGGTCTTGAGCACTACTAGAAAGAGCAATGACTGTTCTTACTTACAGAGGCCAAGAGTACCTTCAACACAAAGAAGCTACTCCAAAAAAAATCGTAGAACTTAGTTACAGAAGTAACGTCTACACATCTAGGCAAGCAGAAGCTAAAAAGCAGATGCAAGCATCCTTTACTTACAGAGGTAATACTTACCAAAAGTAATTTAAAGGTTATAGAAAAGGGGGTGATAAATTACCCCCTTTTTTTATGCTTATTTTTCCAATAAATAACTAGCTGAATAATAGTTTTTGTTCTATGTATTTTTGCCTGAGTTCTATTACTCTGGTTTTATGGGTGCTATCCGATGTAGAAATAATAATGACTCCGAAATAATCACAATGATTACTCAACAGTCGTGGCCTAGTTGCAAGCTGCCTAAAACTCAAAAGGCACTTGAAGCTATTTATTCAATGCTCTGGAAAAGACCAAAGGTGTTTAGATGGTATTACAGGTCAAACTAATAGCTTTATTAAAGGGAAACCGAACACGCAAATCACTTAAAAGTTGTTGAGAATAATAATTGAATCTTTTACTAATTAATGCAAAAATTATTTAAACCTAACAGTAGTTTGTTGGCCTTGTTCGTGTTTTTACCTATTACACCAAGTATTGCAGCTATTACTGTTTTTACACAGTCAGTTTTAAATTACAGAAGCACTGAGGTAACGTCTATTTCTCATCATGAACAGCTAGTGATTGATGCTACTAGATATTAATGACTATTTTGAACTTTGAGCTACCAGTAAAACTTAATTATATGAATTTATTCTTTCCTCATTAAAGCTATATTTAAAGTCTTATTAATTTTATCCCGATCTTGGTTTAAATACTCTTTACTTCATGAGATTAGTAGGTTAAAAGTCATAGGTAACATCTTTCTCAATGTATGGTTTTAAAGAAAAAGTTTAAGGCCTTTGATGACGCAATTTTAGATCTGTACCCTGATTTAAAAGAGGTTCTTAAACCTAGTGATCAGTACCCAGAGCTAGAGCATATTTTGAAAAATAGATCTGCGAATTTACCTGCTGGATCCTTGAATACCAAAGTAATTGTTTATAAAGGGGAGATTGTCGAGCGCGTGTTCAAGACACCAATGGGTAAAGTTGTCTCGCTATTCTCAGAACCATCAAATGTAATTCTTGATCAAGTTGCTTAATAAGTGATTTTCAACTAATCATGGCTTTTTAGATGTGAGATTCAAGCTGTAGATGATATAAACATTTTTTATTTATACACGTCTCTAAACTAACTTTTTCTAAAATTGTCACTATGGCTAATAGTGTGGTTAATAACGTCAAGAAAAAATCATGGAAATAGTTGAAGCAATTAAAAAACGAAGGACTATTCATATCTTCTCCAAAAAAAGTGTCCCTAGCGAAGTAATTCAAAAATCATTAGTTGCAGCTAATCAGGCACCATGCCATAGAAGGACTTTCCCATGGCGTTTTACCAACATTGGGATAAAAAAAAGGGAACTTCTATATCAGTTACAGCTGACTCTGAAGTTTGGTGATAAGTCGATAGATGAATCCAGTTTAAAAAAAATAAGGGAAAAAATGCTAAACCCTTCCCATTTGCTTATTGCCACTCAAGTATGTACTGATAATCAAGTTCAAAAACTCGAAGATTATGCTGCTTGTGCTTGCGCGATTCAAAACCTGTCTCTTTCACTTGTCGCCGATGATGTTGGTTGCAAGTGGTCAACAGGAAATATCACTAAAGACCCTAATACCTATCAAATTGCACAAATAAATTCAAGTGAGGAGGAAATTATTGGTTTTATTTGGATTGGATATGGAAATGTGCCGCCTTTAATCAAAAGACCTTTAATTAGTACTATCTATAGAGAGAGGGATTAACCTGTTTTAACTCATAGAAGAGAGATAATGAAACTGAAAAGGAAGTGTTGAGGCCACAATGAAAACAATCATCATCATCCCAGTCTTGTCTAATCGTTTCATGCTCGACGATCATATTATAAAAATTTAATCGAAGGATAGTTTTTGCGCGGGCATTTTAGGTAGGGAGAACTAGACATCACTGAGTAATAAATTTCTGAAAAACAAGACCACAGGGGGGATAAACTTTTCTCATGATTAATATGTGAACTCATAGAAAATATGCGATATCCTAAATTAGGTCTTAGTACCTGTTTAAACCCACTAAATTGCGTTTTTTTTCAGAAAGAATTTGAAGATGTTGATAAAACCTTTGATCTACTTGTCACGATTGCTCAGAAAATCCCTAGAACCAAGGTTTTAGTGAGTAATGAACATTATTGGAAAGGGGTTTGTCGTAGTTTGATTTTCAGATTTCCAGATGACTTGGAGATTTTAAAAATAGATAATAAGATTCAAATAAAATCAGCATCAAGATATGGTGGTAGCGATATTGGAGTTAATGGAACTAGAGTGGGAAGATTATTAACTACTTTAGAAAAATTCAATAGTTAGCTACCAAAACTTTCATAAAACAATCAATTTGTTGTCGTTGGGAAGTATCCTAGTTATTTTTAAATAGCTGTATAAAAAAGATGAACAGAGCACAAAAATATTTTTTACATCTTCCAAAGGGGACTCATTTTGAAAAAATCATCGATACAGAATATGGGAAAGAGAATATATATGTAAGCCCAGACGGCAAAAAACATTCAATACCTATGATTCCAAATACGATTTCTTTAGGAAGTTCAACACGTGAAAATTAGCAGTTAGGACAATTGTTTTTCCATCTTGTGATTCTTGTTTCTTCATAAATATGACCAGAGGCTTCAACAATGGGCTTTGTTTCGGGATTAATGAAAATGTTGTATAAAACATTTTCTGGTCCTTCAAACATAACAGTTGCTCTTTTAGAGTCTCCTATACATTCACCGATATAAAAAGTTTTAACACCCATTTTTTTAAACATCGCCTGCTGCTCTGGGGCATTCATATGAGTGCAATACTCTGAAAAAGTATTACTAAGCTTGAAGTCTAAAACAGTAATTTCAGTTGCCATGGAAAGGATAAGTGAATATTAGAGAATGTATATGTTTACCACTTTACTTTTGTCCCTATAGACTTTTTTGTTTTCGCTTCCATCGTCTGGGAGGATTTAGTTAGTTTTTTTTATTTATACCATTAGCATTTTCGATATCTTGTAAAAGACCCTTTGTAGCTTGGTGAAAACCATTTTTCATTAAAAACATTTGAGCTTCATCAAATTTTTGTTGTATTTTTCTTATGTACGGAGTCATCTCATTTGATGATAAAGTCATTTTTTTTTTACATTCTCTTTTGATATTGCTCTTTATTTAAATTGATTTGAAGTGGCAACTACTACAAAAAAATATTATTAGTAATAACTACTCATTCAATTAATAGAGAAGCCCGGTAGTTTTGCATATTGCATCTACAGCTTCAAACGATATAACTAGCTAAAGTTGCATTGTGACATTGTTTATCTTTAACCGCTTAAGCAACAGGTTTTCATTGAAAAAGATCGACAACAGCAAATGTTATTCAAGATGCGAAATGGAACCTTTACCTAATGAGATTTATCAAGACATTGTTGATTTTCAATCTGATGTGAATAGACCTATTGATATTTCTATTTACCGTGACTTCAAAAAAGAAGCTGCATGAGCTCTTAGCCTAATTTTTTCTAGTTCTTATTTTCTTTGATTCCATTTATCTATTGATAGGGTACAAATTTTACAACTTTGCAATTTTGTCGAATAAGGCTTATTAATTTTTCCTTGAGTTATTGAATGACAGTAAAGTAGAAAGAAAGAAGTATTTAAATTTTTATTGATGGATAACTTGAAAGCAAAATCTTTGGCTAATGAATTAAATGAATTAGCATGTAAAGGTTGCACTGAGGGATGGCTTGAAAAACACGATGGATTATCAGATCCAATTCAAGACATTAATGAGTGTGCATTTCTTGGATTTATTACGCCTGAACGACAAGAGCGATTAGTTAATGAAGTAAAAGAGCTTAATGCTGGAAATTAAATAATATGGATAAAAAAAGAAATTGTCCGAGTAAGTTTTCTGTTCCTCCTTTCGCTTCAGATGACGAGATATGGATTAAAATTCTTGAACTTTTGACACCATCTGAACAGTTGGAAGCTAGCCGTTCAAAATCAGAGTTCAATGATCCGTATATTGGTGGTAAAGAGATTATTGTTAAAAGCTCTGATCAGTCTGATATAGCTGTTGCTTTACTGTCTGAAGTTACGGCAGATGGTGATGAATGGGCAATATATAGAGAGCTTTAAGATGGATAATTATTCATTAATCGCATTGGTAACCCTTGTTGTATCACTTTTGATTTTGGTTTTGCTTTCCCAACTATTTAGGAATTTAATTAGAAAGCAAATTGATGATCAAATGAAAGATATGATTCCGATAAAAGCTATTAGAGATAGAATAGGAATCAGAATAAAATTGAGGAAGTAGCAAAAAATCATTTTAATTTTGATTTAATTGCATCCTGATCTTTCCTTGCTTCAAGTATTTTTTTATATAACTATTATTTTGAGCTATTAAATCAAAGATTTATCTCTATTCCACCATTGTTATTCAATGTGAATTTGATTTATGTATCAGTTTTTCTTATGCGTATAAGTTAGTAAGTAATACGGATAGAAATAAATACAAAGAAAGGATAGATTAACTATAATTTTAGGAGGCTTTTATGAATACAATTGATGCTAAGAAAATGTCTCAAGGGCAAGTAGATCCAATTGAGGATTATCTTGAGTGTGTAACATATTGTTCAATATCTAGCAGTGCGGAAGAGAACGATTGCCAAACTATATGTATGGAAAGGCATTTGAAAAGCTCATATTTCTAGACCTTTTCACCTCAAAATTTAAACTAGAGAAAATTACTGCTCTTTAATGATTCAATTAACTTTTAGAATCTCAACATAGAGACCTAAATACACTCCCTTGTCTTGCGATCAATAATGATAGAAAAATCTATGAATAATCCATTAGGAATAAGTATACTTTCGCTTGATTTATTCCAAATATTTTCAAGTTTAATAAATGAATTGCGCAGTTCTACCTAATTCTACATAGCTGTTGATGTAGTGAAAAGAGCAATTGTCTTGGGTAATCATTTTTAAAAATCTAATTTTGATGTTGGGGTAATAACAAAAGGTTTAAATACTTATGATAAAAACTGACATAATTGCCATATTAAAATTAGATGATATTAAAAATTTTGGCTCACCCTATATCTTGGTATTGGCTTGTTTGCTTTTTTCTATGGATGGTTCACAACGTTTTGGTTCTTAATCGTAAAGTTAACATTGACAAAGAACGACAAATATCAAAGCGATTTAATGCAATCTCAAGGCTCTATCCAGAAGGTACATACATTTCACATAGATAATAATTATTAGTTGATTTCAAATTATCTTCAGCCCTTTTTAGTTGCTTTAATAATGGGGGGGCTTAGAAGTCTCTTGAGGGAAATATTCTTCAGTTTCATTTTCATGTGTGTCATCTTTCTTTGTGAAGTATTCCTCTGATGGATCGTAACCATCGTTGTCTGGATTGATTTTCTCTTTCATAGTTTAATATTTTTCTTTGGCAAGATCAGTGGATCTGTAAAAAGTGCTTTAGCCAGCCATCCCATTACAAATAATTCCTGCTTTGGCCATTGAAAGTAAGACAAAATGATGAAAGCTAGGAACTGCTTTGTCTAATGCTATAAGAAATATTAGCAATGACATTGATGTCATTGAAAGATATTGCATCCAATGAATACCTGCATTATCAAGTCCATTTTTGTCAAAACTTGTACTAGTCATTTTATTAAAGCTTTGGTCGGTGACCTTAACGCAAAAATTTATTTTTTGCTAGTTAATTCTTTTTCTTGTTTGATGCCTTTACAAAATTGATTAAATTTTCTGTGCTGATATTTCTAAGTTTCTAAGAACTTCTTCACCTTTTTTGAAGATCGTTTTAGCGTATTCAGTCCAAGTCCCCTGTCCCCAATAACGGAAGCAGCTAGTTTCTAATAGCAAAAGGTATAGGAGCGCTTCTTGATAGCTATGGGTTTTTGTTAACGATGGATTTTCAACTATCAAATGGTCAAATGTTTGGTGAAAATAGGAACTAAGTTTTGTAATTGGTTCTAAAACATTTTTATATCCATCTTCCCAACTCAAATCGTTAGTCCAGCTGGCTCCACTCAAAGAAAAAGATTGGTCTTTTTTTTCTAATTCATCGATTGCTTTTTTAAACGAAATAGGTGTTATTGTCCCTGATATTTTTTCCCATATTTTGTGTTGATTGATTGCTTGTATCAATGGATAACTATCTTCATCTATATTTAATGTCTCTAAGAAGTCGAGGTATTCAGATCCGTTCATAGCAATTGTGGGACTTATATTCGTTTTTGGACCAATTTTTTTATATGCTTGAATGAATGCTTGAGGAAATTCGTTCATCATTACTCCGCCATTTTCTCCGTCAGCTATTTGGGACACAAGAGTGGGAATAATCTGTTGCCCTAAATTCTGTTTAGATAACCCCAGTGCCTCGTAATAAGGTTGCATTTGCCCAACAAGCTTTGTATCTGATCCTTGAGTTTTTATTAGTGAAAGAATAGAGATGGTCTCCCCATTACTACTTTGAGCTTTGAGCATATTGGGAATATATTTTTGCTCGTCTCTTAGATTAGAGCCATCTATATTTTGAACACTATGTTCTTGAACCAATAACCAACGATATCCAGATTCCTTAAGAGCTTTAATTAATTGAAATAGAACATCCGGATGGTTTGGAAGATGCATCTCAGGAAGAGAGAACCCATTTACTCGACGCAATGCATCTTCTCCAAATAATGACGAAAAGTGGTGCTGCCAGGCTGTTATCTGTAATTTAAAGTCAGAAGGTGGAGTCGAAGATGCTACAGCATGACTCCAAAAGGTTCCTAGCCATTCAACATGTGGTTGAATTCTCCAATCACACGTTAGGAGCTTTAACGATGCGAGAATATCCTCGCGACCCATTTGTTCGATTCCCCAAAGTAGATTACCGGAGTAATCAAGCATTATTTTGGGATCATATCCTTCCTCTATCAGGCTTGGAATGATTTCTGCTAGACGTTTATAGCATTGAGCAAATGGTTCGGCATTGTGATTATCTCCTTCTGAACTGTGTTCAAACATATATTGCAAATGGGAAATGAGCTCTCCATTTTTACCTGCTGGAATTGTTGGTTGATGCATATGGAGGGCACATGCAAATCCTGAAGTAACATTATCTAACCTTGACTTTTCTTCGAATTGTCTACTATCTCTTTCCTTATTAACTAACTTATTAATTTCAAATTCAAATCCACATATCGGTGGTAAGTCTTTGTTCTTCATTTTATTGAGGTTATATATTTAAAGCAATTCAATTGAAAGGGATTTTTTCTGAATTAACTGGAGTATATACAATAAAAAATGTTTTTCATAGATTTAATTTGTTTCACGGTTCAATCCTTTGAGAAATAATTTTTCCTATTCATTGTATTTCTATTACCTATGAAATCAGAACAATATAAATATATTTATTTTTCTAATTGTGCTAATAGACACTAATTGATTGTAATACAAAATTAATTTTGCCAGGCCTAAAGCCAGGATTCAATTCTCCTGGTTTACCAAATTTGGAATGTAGTAATTGAAATTGGGTTATAGATTCTGATTTAAATATAATTGGTATAGAAAGTTTTTTTGCTAGAACAGTTGGTTCAAGGCTTTTAAAAGGTACTTTGATAGTTGTTGTCCCGAATCTTTTTGTTTCTATTTCTGCTATCCATCTGAGCCCACCAGGTGATTTGTCTAAGAAAAATCCTCTTAATTCAAACATTCCATATTTACATGACACTCCAAATTTTAAAGTTCTACCTTTACCTTCAATTTTTAATTCAAAACCTTGATAATTGGATAAATTTAGAACAGGTGAAAATATTGGAGATTTGCAACTAACAAAACCTCCTTTTTCCTCAACTACAAAACCTTCTAGGGAGAGGCCTTTTGAGGAAGATCTACAAACTGCCTTACTTGAACCTCCCATAACAGTGTCGTTTAATGAAAACCAATCATCAAAGTCACTGGATGACACAACTTTTGATGGCTCCGTCATTTTTTATCTACAATTTTTTTAACTCTATAAAATTTTTTTGTGAATCATGAGTTTTAAAATGTAGATTTCACCAGTTAAAGAAAAATACCTTTGCGTTTCATTAAGTGATTCTTATTGTCTTTGAGTTAATTTTTAATCACTAATAAAGCTATTAGAATAGCTTTTGATTTGAGATGATTTGTTGAGTTGGCTTAATGTTTTACCTATTTAAGGTCAATTATTAAAGAGAAGGCAAGCCGGAGATGATGGATTTATAGTGCATTCAGTATCCCAATAGCCTTCAACTTTGATACCTTCCCAGTGATTAATCATTGTTTCTAATTCCTTGATTCTTTCTTTGGCAACATCAATTTTTTCAAGGAGATTTGATGAAGTTTCTTTCTTCATGATTTATCCTCGTTACTCTCCTTATTTAACTACTAAATTGATATTAAATCTATCGATATAATTACGGATGTAGTTTTTCCTATTAGAAATTGCATAAATGTTTTCAGGAAATTTTTCTATTTTCTTATTTAAAATCTATCTTTGGTTGAAATAGAACGAATTACAAAAATTCCCAACATTATTTGTCTCAGCTTTAAGACCTGTTTTCTTTGCAATTACTTTGATCTTTGCGTTTTTTTCTTTTAGTGAGTAGTCATGCTGATTAAGATGCATTGTGTAGTATTCTCTGCATAAATTTGAGAGCTCTTTTTCTCTGGAAAAGGGGATACGGCCTACAGCTATCACTATCAGAGCTAGAGCTATTACTCCTGTAAAAGCTTTGTTGAGTGAGTTAGTCATTTGATTTGTACTTTCATTTTGTCTAGTAAGAATAGGCTTTTTTTATATGTCTAGCTCTTCGATTAGATCTCTTTGAAATTTAGAGCCAAGAATTGTATTGGCGGCCATAGCACCACTAGCAGCTACAGGTGGTATGCCGATGCCTGGGAATGTACTTGAGCCGCACAATAATAGATTTTTAATAGAAGTTTTATTCCCTGGGAAAAGCCCCTTTGCTGCTGACAAGGCTGGACCATAACTTCCATTTTTTGTATTTAAAAATCTTTGATGAGTAAGTGGTGTCCCTAGCATTTTTATTTCGATTCTTTCCTGAATATCAGGTATTAGGGTTTTTATTGGCTGCCAGAAGACTGAGCAGCGCTCCTCTTTTGTCTTTTCATATTCTTTGGTACCTATTTTAAGATTTTCCCATTTCTCCCAAGGCTCATTAGCTGGCGTATATCCGTGAAGAATGTGTTTGTTGGGAGGAGACATTGTAGGATCCAATGCCGATGGAATAGAGAGAACTACTACATTCCTTTCAGCAGTAATACCTTTAGCCCAATCATCAACCCATATTGAATGGAGTGGAATATTTTCTAGTCCTTCTGCATTAAATCCAAGATGAACATGAAGAAATGACTTGCATTTTGGAGTCATGGACTTTTCCGCTCTCCATTTTTGAGATATTTCTTTTGGTATTAAATCAAGTGTGTTCCAAATATCTGCGTTGCTAACAATATGATCTGCAAATATTTTCTCACCATTTTTCAACTCAATTCCGATTGCTTTATTCCTTTTTATAATTATCTGACTAACTTTTGAATTAAGTCGGAGCTTGCCTCCAAATGAGTAAATTCCATTTAATAGAGCCTTAACGATAGATTCACTGCCTCCCTTTGGATATTCCAGGTAGGCATCTGGTTTAAACCAATCATCAAAAAGGGTTGCCATCGCAGCAGCATTCGTTTCGTCTTTGGATAAACCGCTTATTAGAAAGCAAAGTAAATCAACCCAATTTCGTAAAAATGGATCTTTAAGATGTTCATCAACTAAATTTCCAAAAGCACCTCCAAGGTATTTAAAAGATTTCAAGTGAGTGAGGAGTGTTTTACTACGTCTTAAGAGCTGAAAAATAGTTTCCTTGTTTTGATTTAGCGCTATTAGGGGAATTGCATTAGCTGCTGCACCAATTGGTTTAATTACTTGAATAAAATGTTCCCATTCTTTAATGGCATCATTTCCGCTAATTGAATTGATCTGATCAAGGAATCTTTTATCTCCAACTCCAATCGTGTAGTCACCTTCAGGAATTTGAACATTCCAATCCTGATATTTAATTAATTCAACTTTTTGATTAAGAGCTTTTAGGACTTGACCTAAAGGATTTGTAGTAGGCCAAGTACCTATTCCACTCCAAAGAGAGGGACCAGATTCAAATTTATAACCATCTTTCTGAAAACCATGAGCGGCTCCTCCTGGTTTTGAGTGAGCCTCAAGAACTAGGACTTTTTTGCCAGCTTTTGCTAGCAATCCTCCGCAACATAATCCTCCTATACCACTTCCAATTACTATTACTTCTGGATTTTTCATTTATTTTTTTAAAGGAATTTTTGTTCTTTAGAGTTTCTAATACAAATTCATCGGAATTGCTTCAGTGAATTCAGTATTTGAGAAGGGAATTTGCTTAAATTTTTGTTTGGTCTAGAAGAGGAATAGATGGACGTATGTAAACAAAAATTGCTCCGTGCATATCTCTAATGATTCTTAAATCTTCGTCTACATAGATCACGTTAATCTCACAATTTGGATTTTCTTTGTTCCATGGAAGAAGTTTCCATACGGTTTTAACTGGATACCATCTTTCCATGAGAATTGAATTTACAAAAGGAATTTTTCCCAGTCCATCAACCTCTGACACTTTAGTCTTCTCTAACTCCATTGAAAGAATGTTGTCTTTTAGTTGAAGCCTTTTAGCCAGCGTTATGACTCGACCACCAAAGGTAGGTAAAAGTTTGAACCAACCAAGGATTGGGATGGTTGTAAGTCCAAAGATAGTGGTATCAAAGGAGGAGATCATTTCTCCTTTATTAAAATTGAGATATTGACCGACTCTTCCTACTGTTGATAAACCAAATGATCCAACTTGTAAAAGATGAAGCTTGAAAAATAAATCGCTTTTTGATTTGTCGTTTAGAGCCTTTTCTATGGCTAAAAAAAATGGAGAGCTCCTAAATAATTCAACTGATGAGTAAATAAGCTCCCATTCACCTTCAATAGAATCCTGCGATATTTCATCTGATAGGGGTAGTAGATCTTCAACTAGTTTATTCATCTCTACTAATTTATTTTGGTACATAGGAGCAATCATCGCGTTCATCCTTTGACCTCTATCTGTTGCTGCTGCTACCTGGTAAATAAGGGCTTTGAGATCCTTCCTGTCCTGCATTTTATTGAATTGGTTAATTCGTACTTAACACCTTGACCTTAACTAAAAATTCCTAAAGACCTTGAGTTTATATACATATAGGTTTACCAAGTAATATTTGAGCGTTTCTCATTGATTTGGCTTATAACATTTATATGATTACAACTAAAACCTTACTACTGACAATATTTGTTCCCTTAGCGTGTCTTAAACTTTTTGGCTTCTATAAAAAAATTCTCAAGGTCTCAGAACCGTCTTTAAAGCAAATAAAAGCAAAATTAGAAAGAACATTTTCGATAGATAGCTAGGTTGAGGCTCGAATTTTTGTTTTTTGTGTTTTATGGCGATTTTTGCTTATTTTTTAGAAAATCAATAAAACTTTAATCCCTTCTTGATAGTCATTTTCTCCTTAAGTGAGACTTTACCGATCTATTTTCTAAACAAGCCTATAACTCAATTTTTGTGCTCCTTATGTCTTTAAATGAATAGTTTTTTATGTAAATTTATAAGATACAAATGCTATTTACATCTACATGTAAATAGATTGTTCGGTTTGGATACCCACAATGTGCTAGATGTTGTATATAGGTAACTCTTAATTCAATGTCTCAATTAAGTATCAAAGTTAGCGCTAAAGGCGAAGCCATGATCGCTACCCTTCAAAAGGAAATTTTTAACCGAAGAAGAAAAAAAGTAACAGCTTCACAAGTTGTTGAAACTCTTGTAGAGAGCGGTGCTAAGTCACAATCTGATAAGCGTTATGCTGCTTCTTGGAAAAACTTAATAAAGGATATTGAGAAAGCTGCAAAAGTTTCTGAGATCCATGGTAATAAGCCTGCAAATGTTAGTGCTGATGAGTGGGCTTTGATTCTCTCTCACCGTACTCGCAAGACTACGAGTGCTAAAAAAGTTTCAGCAAAAACCTCAGCTAAAAAGGCTGCTGTCAAGAAAACTGTTGCTAAAAAGGCCGCTATCAAAAAAACTGCTGCTAAAAAAGTAATTGCAAAGAAAGCAGTAACTAAAGCTGCCCCAGCCAAGAGCGCTGCAAAAGCAAAAGTTAAGACTTCTAAAGTTAAAACAGTAGTTAAGAAAGTAGCTTCTGCTCAAGCTAAAAAAGCAACTTCAAGCACTAACTCAGTTTCAAAGAGAGCATCTAAGGCTGTAGCAGGAAGACCTGCGAAGCGTGCAAGAAAAGTTAGTCTTAAAGCTGTAAAAGCTTAGTCAAAAAGCCAGATCCGTTAAAGCGGCTTGAAAAGTGCAATGCTTTTCTCTGGCTATTTTAGTAAATATGTCACTAGTATCCCAAGCCTACATTGCCTTTTGTGTAGCCTTGGCAGTAGTACTTGGCATGGTAGT
>QCEW01000026.1 GCA_003280445.1 Prochlorococcus sp. AG-363-A03
TTGCCGCAAGTCTTGGCAGACTACTCAAATCAAAAGGTTACAGTGTTTCAATTTTGAAGCTTGACCCATATTTAAATGTTGATCCTGGCACGATGAGCCCTTTTCAACATGGAGAGGTCTTTGTAACTGAAGACGGGGCTGAAACTGATTTAGATCTTGGGCATTATGAGCGCTTTACTGATACTGCAATGTCAAGACTAAACAGTGTCACGACAGGTTCCATTTATCAAGCTGTTATTAATAAAGAAAGAAGAGGTGACTATGACGGGAGAACAGTTCAAGTCATCCCCCACATCACTCGTGAAATTCGCGAAAGAATTAAACGTGTAGCAGACAATAGTGGTGCAGATGTAGTGATATCAGAGATTGGAGGAACAGTTGGGGATATTGAATCTCTACCTTTTCTTGAAGCAATAAGAGAATTTAAAGGGGATGTAAAAAGGAACGATGTTGTTTATGTTCACGTCACATTATTGCCTTACATAGGTACATCCGGAGAAATTAAGACCAAGCCAACACAACACTCAGTAAAAGAATTACGTTCTATAGGTATTCAGCCAGATATTTTAGTTTGTCGTAGTGATAGGCCCATAAATGATGATTTAAAAAATAAAATAGGAGGCTTCTGTGGAGTTAACTCTGATGCGGTCATAGCATCCCTCGATGCTGACAGTATTTACTCAGTACCATTAGCACTAAAAGATGAAGGACTTTGCAAGGAAGTATTAGATTGCTTGGATCTAAATGATCATGAAAGTGATTTAAAAGACTGGGAACGATTAGTCCACAAATTACGCAATCCAGGTCCTTCTGTCAAAGTTGCATTAGTTGGTAAATATGTACAATTAAATGATGCCTACTTATCAGTAGTCGAAGCATTGCGTCACGCATGTATCTCGCAAGATGCATCTTTAGATCTTCACTGGATTAATGCGGAGAACATAGAATCAGAGGGAGCTGAAAAGCTACTTCAAGGCATGGACGCAATTGTCGTTCCCGGAGGTTTTGGTAACCGTGGCGTAAATGGGAAAATAGCTGCTATTAGATGGGCACGGGAGCAAAGGGTACCTTTCCTTGGGCTTTGCTTAGGTATGCAATGTGCTGTCATTGAATGGGCTCGCAACATAGCTGGTTTAGAAGATGCATCTAGTGCCGAACTAAATCCAAATTCAAAACACCCTGTAATTCACTTACTTCCAGAACAACAAGACGTTGTTGATCTAGGTGGAACAATGAGATTAGGAGTATATCCTTGTAGACTTCAAACGAACACAACTGGACAAAGTTTATACAACGAAGAAGTTGTTTACGAAAGGCATAGACATCGTTATGAGTTCAATAATTCATATAGAACTCTCCTAATGGAATCTGGGTATGTAATTAGTGGAACTTCACCTGATGGTCGATTAGTAGAGCTAATCGAATTAAAAAATCACCCATTTTTTATTGCATGTCAATATCATCCAGAATTCCTCTCTAGGCCAGGGAAGCCACACCCTTTATTTAGTGGTTTAATTCAAGCTGCACAAATGCGTGTACCATCCTCACCAAGTGAGGCATTCAATCCACAATCAAAAATTATTGAAAAAAAATCACTAGAACAGCAATAAATGGAATCATCTCTACCAGTAGTTGAATGTTTTCATTCTCTACAAGGAGAAGGAGAACATGCTGGTAGGAGCGCTTACTTCATCAGATTAGCTAGTTGCAAGGTTGGATGTCCTTGGTGTGATACGAAAAATTCATGGAATTCAGAACTGCATCCACAAAAAAGTTTGATAGATTTATCAAGTAGTACCGCCAAAGCCCAAAGAGAAGGTGCGGCTTTTGTTGTAATCACTGGAGGTGAACCACTACATCATAATTTGGATGATCTCTGCAAAGAAATTAGAAAATCTACGCTCAATCTAGAAAAAACGTCTATTCCAATTCATCTTGAAACCAGTGGAGTAGATATACTAAGTGGCAATCCAGATTGGATCACATTGTCGCCTAAACGACATTCGCCTCCGCGGCTTGATACTCTGTTATCTTGCCAGGAGTTGAAAGTTGTCATCCAGAATACTGAAGATGTACATTTCGCAAAAAAAATGGCTGATTTAATAAAAGACAATGGAAAAATTAAACCTCGATTATTTTTACAAGCAGGATGGGAAAATGAAGAGGGGCAAACACTCGCAATCAAGTTTGTAAAAAACAATCCTGATTGGAGATTAAGTATGCAAACTCACAAATGGCTAGGTGTACTCTAACCATCTAGATAAATGAGATTTTGCTTCATTAGACTTAGAAAAAATAATGATTGAACAGACAACAATTGCCTTGCTTTCCGGAGGAATTGATTCAATTACAGCTGCTTGTATCGCTATGGAAGCTGGGCAAAA
Source organism: Prochlorococcus sp. AG-363-A03 (assembly GCA_003280445.1). GTDB lineage: Bacteria > Cyanobacteriota > Cyanobacteriia > PCC-6307 > Cyanobiaceae > Prochlorococcus_B. The sequence continues at coordinate 2,385 of QCEW01000026.1, forward strand.
AGTAATTGGTTTATCCTTTGATTATGGCCAACGACATCTTAAAGAGTTACAAGCAGCAGCAGATTTAGCAAAAGATCTAAATCTTGAGGATCATATAACAATCAAGATTGATTTATCCTCTTGGGGTGGATCCTCCTTGACCGATACGTCACAAATAATACCCACCCAAGGCATACAAAAAGATATTATTCCTAACACCTATGTTCCAGGTAGAAACACAATCTTTGTTGCTATTGGGTTGAGTCTTGCAGAAGCTCGTGGAGCCAATCGAATAGCATTAGGCATTAATGCAATGGATTATTCTGGATATCCAGACTGTAGACCGGATTATTTGGAGGCATATCAAGAATTAGCTAACTTATCCAGCAAAGTAGGCCGCGAGGGGAAAGGTATAAAACTCTGGGCTCCACTACTAGATTGGGAAAAAACAACAATCTTTAAAGAGGCATTACGCTTACAAATTCCTATAGAAAAAACATGGAGTTGCTATCAAGGTGAAAGTAAACCGTGTGGTAAATGCGATAGTTGTCGTATTAGAGATAAAGCATTAAAAGAAATAGGTCGAGAAGATCTATGTAGTCAAGATATATAGTGAATAATATTATACGACGACTATGTCAGTGGGAATCACCTGATCTAGTAGCTCACGAATTGATTCAAGAATGGGGAGAGGCTGGATTTATTTGGCTTGATGGCGATGGGAGTGATTTAGGTCGATGGGTTACCTTAGGCATTAATCCTTTAGAGCAGTTTTGTTCTAGAGAATTAGAAATTTCAAAACAGGATTCCAATCCTTTTAAAATTTTACGCGAATTAAAGCCAGGCCATTGGACTGGTTGGCTGAGTTATGAAGCTGCATCTTGGACAGAGCCACAAAATCCATGGCAAAAAAGTTCCATGGCAACTTTATGGATAGCCTCACATGACCCGATATTAAAATTTGATCTTCAGAAGAGAGAGCTATGGCTAGAAGGCAAAGATCCAAAACGCATCTCAATTATGGAAAATTTTCTAAAAAGTACTTTTCATCAAAAGCTTTCTAAACCAGACAGTGAAGCAGCAAAACAAGCAGAATGCAAACATAGTATTCCCCTAGAATCTTGGGACTGGCGGTTAACAAGTCAAGAATATTCTGAAAGAGTTGATGAGATCAAAGAATGGATTGCGAACGGTGATATTTTTCAGGCTAATCTAACTACCTCATGCCAAGCCCCATTGCCAGAATCAATGCGTCCAATAGACGTATATTCAAAACTTAAAAAACACTCCCCTGCTCCATTTGCTGGAGTAATTATCGGCGATCAGATGGCAAAAGGAGAAGCTATTATATCAACTTCACCAGAAAGATTTTTAAAAGCGTTACCCAGTGGTGAGGTGGAAACGAGACCAATCAAAGGTACTAGACCAAGAGATAGAGATCCAGAAAAAGATGCTGATTGGGCAGCAGAGCTTATTTGTAGTCCAAAAGATCATGCTGAGAATGTAATGATTGTAGATCTACTAAGAAATGATCTTGGAAGAGTATGCCAACCTGGTTCAATCAATGTTCCTCATCTACTAGTTTTAGAAAGCTATTCACAAGTTCATCATCTCACTTCAGTAGTTAAAGGTAGACTCAATATAAATAAGACTTGGGTTGACTTACTTGAAGCCTGCTGGCCAGGAGGTTCAGTAACAGGAGCACCGAAGCTTAGAGCATGTAAAAGATTGTATGAACTTGAACCAACAGCGAGAGGTCCATATTGTGGATCAATATTAAATATAAATTGGGATGGAGTACTTGATAGTAATATTCTCATTCGATCTTTAATGATTAAAGAATCTTCTATCAGTGCTCATGCTGGATGTGGAATTGTTGCAGATTCAGATAGTCAAAAGGAAGCTGAAGAAATGAATTGGAAATTGATGCCACTTTTAAACGCATTAACATGACTGAAAATAAGAACGAAAAATTAGGATGGATTAATGGTCATTGGGGAGTCTTCAAAGATTTAAAAGTGCCAATTAATGATCGAGGTCTCAACTTTGCGGATGGCATCTTTGAAACGATTTTAATTTTGAATGGAATTCCACAGCTTCTAGATGAGCATTTAAATAGATGGGAAAAAAGTGCAAGTATCTTAGAAATGAATTCCCCACCATCGAAAGAATGGTTGATTTCACTCGTTGAAGATGGCATTAATAGAGCAGAATTAAAGAACATCAATGGAGTCATTCGTATTAATTGGACCAGAGGAGAGTCCGAACAACGTGGAATTGATATCAGCAAGACAAGCCTTCATAGTTTTTGGTTGGAGATAGATTCTTTTCAACCAAATTTTGAACCTATATCTACAATAATCAGTCAAACCGAAAGAAGAAATTCTTTTAGCCGATTGAGTTCTTGTAAAACATTTTCCTATAACCAAGGGATTCAAGCACGTATTGAAGCAAAAAATCTAGGCTTTAATGATGCACTATTATTAAATAGTCAAGGTGAAATATGTTGTGCCACGACAGCAAATATATTAGTAAAAAGAGAAAATAATTGGTTAACTCCACCATCTAATAGTGGTTGTCTACCTGGCATAATGCGTCAACGAGGAATTGAGTTGAACATAATAAAAGAAGCTCTCATTGAAGCGACACCACAAGATAATGATGAATGGTTTTTAATCAATAGTTTAAGTTGTCGTCCAATTCAAAAAATAAACAAAAAAGAATTAAAAATATCAACTAACCCCAAAGAATTTTGGCTGAGTTTGTTAAAAATCTAAAAAATAATATCGGACATACTATCTATATAGGAATTGGAAATGTCACTTCAGCTGGCTTTGGAGAGCAAGCTTCTACTTGAAAATCCACAACTGAACCTATTACAACAATCGCAGGAGACCTTAAATTTTCTTCTTGAACTCGGTCAAAAAGCTTTACCAAAGGGCTCTTAATATAACGTTGACCAATAACAGTACCCTGCTCAATTACTGCCGCAGACGTCTCAGGATTCATACCACCAGCAATCAACTCTGCTGAGATAAATTTTAAATTATGAACACCCATATATATAACGATTCCATCACTGGATTTCGCTAAAGACCGCCAATTTACAGCTGGGCGTTTTTTATCAATCCCCTCATGTCCAGTCACAAAAGTGACTGAAGATCCAGCACGTCTATGAGTAATAGGTATCCCAACATAGGCAGGAGCAGCTATACCTGATGTAACCCCAGGTACTACTTGTACTGGAACCCCTTTTTTATGAAGATAAGAAGCTTCTTCCGCACCTCTACCAAACAAAAATGGATCACCACCTTTTAATCTAACAATACAAGAATAACTCTTTGCTAAATCAAATAAAATATCATTCGTTGTCCTCTGAGGAACCGAATGATGACCACGCCTCTTACCCACTGAATGAAGTTGACAATTTGAAGAAACTAATTCAAGTAGCTCTATAGGAACTAAAGAGTCGTATACAAGCGCATCACATTTACTAATTAGTTTTTGCGCTTTAACTGTTAATAAATCGGGATCACCAGGACCTGCTCCGACAAGATGCACAGTGCCAAACTGATTTGTATTCATGGCAAGTTACCCAAAATATTAACAAGACCACGATGAATAATATCAATCTCAAGCAAAGATTTAAGCTGCTCTCCTTTACTATCAATTTCTACATTTTTGTTTGGAGTCAAAAGATAGGGAATAGGAAGATAATTCTTCTCCTTTTTAACAGTATCTTGATTCCATCTAGACCATGAATAAAGAGGAATATTTAGGAATTTTTCTAAGGACTTAAGAAAAACATCTGAAGTATCTGAAGAGACAGGGTGATGAATCAACGCAGGTTTAAGAAAAGGACTCTGACTAGTTATCAGATCATCTATTAATGATAGCCATGGTATAAAAGAACCTAGGAAAGGAAACAATTTTATATTTTGTCCCTCTTCTTGCAAACGTTTAAATATTTTTGGTACATCAATACAAACATGACTTCCAGGTAACAAAAAAAGAGGAACTAAAAACACTGATCTATTACCGATGTCAATTTGCTCTGGATTGTCATCAGTTAAAGCCTCTATTGAAACAGAGCGATTTTTATGCCTTTTTAATTGGTCAACCAAAGAAAGAAGAGATGGATGTATCTCACCACCTCTAGAACCATGCACTAGTAAATGTAAATGGTGAGGAGGCTCACAATTAATTCTATTTGGTAACAAAGACAACTTTTGATGGACATCTGAAGATGTATTAGTACTTTCAGCTAATTTATTAAAATTGAGATGATGAGAAATTCTAGATACTCGAGAACAAATAATTTCAGGCGAGGAGAGGGGGTTGATCGAAGAAACACTCAATACAGAGGAAGAAAAAGATTCAAAAGTACTTTTCATAGAGACCTCTTTGCTATGAAAGAGGTTTGGGAAATGCTCAAAAGTGGAGCGATTAGAAGCCTCGGAGAAATTGGACGCCAATACTAAATGAGAAATTATGAAACCAATTAATCAATTAAATGGATAGATAGGATGTATTGAATGATACCAAAATAAATAAAAGATTTGGTAAAAACTGATACATCTAAAGTTTAGATTTTAAAGGTTAATTATAAATGTCAAATCTCAATACCAATGGTTCAATACTATCTCGAAGGCAAAAAACTAAATCAAGTTGAAAAAAATAAAGCTGCTAAGGATGGACTCGAAATCGGAAAGGATATAGACAAATTTGCTGAAATGGGATGGGAGCAAATGGATAAAACTGATTTAGAATTAAGATTGAAATGGTATGGGATGTTTTGGAGACCCAAAACCCCTGGAAAGTTTATGTTAAGGTTAAGAATACCTAATGGAATAATCAATGCAGAACAATTAAAGGTAATTGCATCAATTGTTGCGAGATATGGAGAGAATGGAAGTTGTGATATAACAACTAGGCAAAATATACAACTTAGAGGTGTTTTGATTAGTGATTTGCCTGAGATATTAAATAGGTTAAAAAAAGTAAACATATCAACAACTCAATCTGGATTTGATAATCCAAGAAATGTTACTGGAAATCCCATCGCTGGAGTTGATCCAGAAGAGATTATAGACACAAGAATATATACATCAAAAATGCAAGACCATTTAACTAATGATGGTAAAGGAAACTCAGAATTTTCAAATCTTCCAAGGAAATGGAACACAGCTATAGCAGGCTCTAAGGATAATTTTCTTTTACATAATGATTTAATTTTTCATCCAGTTAAAATTAATGGGGTTTTAGGTTTTAGTGTTTGGATTGGAGGCGTACTTTCATCAGTAATGAATGAATATGCAGTTCCGTTGAATGCCTGGGTTGAAGAAGAAAAAATTTATGAATTAACATCAATTATTTTATCCCTATGGAGAGATAATGGGGAACGTAATATAAGACCTAAAGGTAGGTTTAGATTTTATTTAGATAAAATTGGCATTGAAACATTTAGAGATCTTATCGAAAAACAATATGGAACATTAAAAGAAGATCCAGGCTCAATATTTTCAGATAAACCAAGGTCATTTTTTGGAATTCATTCTCAAAAACAAGAAGGTAAATATTTTGCAGGAATTCATGTGCCAGTAGGCCGTCTTTTGGCTGAGGATTTACAAGATCTAGCAAATATATGTGAGAATTTTGGTGATAAAGAAATAAGACTTACCGAAGATCAAAATATTATTATTACTGGTATAGATACAAATCTAATTGAAGAATTTAAGGAGCAATCTATCTTACAAAAGTTTCCATTAGAACCAGAAACTATTGCAGCAGGTACTGTTTCTTGTACTGGAAATACCTATTGTGGTTTCGCTCTAACAAATACAAAGGATCAAGCTTTAAAAATCTCGCATGAATTAGACAAAGAATTAGATTTGAAAGACGAATTAAAGATTCATTGGACTGGGTGTCCTAATAGTTGTGGTCAAGCCTATATGGGAGGAATTGGTTTAACGGGCAAAAAAGCTAAAGACAAAGAAGGAAAAACCGTTGAAGCTTATGATATAAGCATTGGTGGATCACAAGGGCCTAATTATAAATTAGGAGAATTAATAAAAAAATCTGTCCCTCAAGATGAATTAAAAGATGTACTAAAAGATTTACTTATTTCAGATTTTGATGCAAAAGAAAAAATATTTTTAAGTAAAAAATCTGGTTCATTATCTCGATTTATGAATTGGTTTAGTCCTCTTGGCAAAGATAAACCGCTGATTAATCGAGCTAATGGCAGCCACGACATCTTTTCCAAATTTATGAATCGAATTAGTAATTAATTCGATTTTATAAAAAATTATTTTTCTTACTTTTTAAATTTATGACTCAAAGTACTTCTCAAATGAGCTACGTCTTACCTAAAGATTCTATTTCTCGTTTCATGAATTGGTTTAACAACCTTGGTAAAGATAAACCGCTGATTAATCGAGCTAATGGCAGCCACGACATCTTTTCCAAATTTATGAATCGAATTAGTAATTAATTCGATTTTATAAAAAATTATTTTTCTTACTTTTTAAATTTATGACTTCAAGTGCCTCTCAAATGGACTATGTCCTACCAAATGAATTGGTAGATGGAATGATTGCTGCAGGTGGCAAGAAATCATCTGTAAGCGTAAAAAACTTGCTAATAAGAGGCTTCTATTCAGGAGCAATTTTAGGTTTAGCGACATGTCTTGCAATTACTATTGGTATTCAATCAGGGATGCCTTGGTTAGGTTCTTTTATATTTCCTTTTGGTTTTGCAAGTATCGTTCTTTTCGGTATGGAGCTTGTTACTGGTAATTTTGCGTTACTACCAATGGCCGTATGGGCTGGAAAGAGTTCTTGGTCTGCAACTGTAAGGAATTGGCTATGGGTTTGGATCGGTAATTTTCTAGGTACAGCATTTGTTGCCGTACTACTTTCAATTAGTTTATCAAGTGCTGGAAATGTAGATCCATTAACTGCTGCTGAAGGTGGAAAAGGATGGGCAGTTGTAGCAGCAAAAATAATAGCTATACATAAAGCAAACACAGTTGTTAAATATGAAGCACTTGGAAGTACTGGTTTTTTCCTTGCATTTTTACGTGGAGTAATTGCAAACTGGCTAGTTTGTTTAGGTGTAACAATGGCACTTGTAAGTAAAAGTGTTCCAGGAAAGATACTTGCTTGCTGGCTACCTATAACTGCATTCCAAACAATGGGAATGGAGCACATAGTAGTTAATATGTTTTTGCATACAACTGGCCCTCTACTTGGTTCGGGTATTCCTTTTACAAAAGTAATTTTTTGGAATTTCTTACCAGTGACGATTGGAAATATTGTTGGAGGAATGGTATTTATTGGAATGCTTTTCTATAGCACCCACAAAACTCCTATCTCTAATGTTTTACCAGACGTAAAAGATGAAAAATTAGAACGAGAGCTCGAAGCACAACTTGGTGCAAGATAAAATTAAAAAAATTAAATTTTAAACTAAATTAAGAAAGCCTAGAAAGTTGTATTCTAGGCTTTCTTAATATGTCTACTATTTAATAGTTATTAATAGGGTTTTAAAAAATTTTCCATTAATCTCTAAACAAATCAGATACTTGACTTGATCAATAAACAAATAGTAAATTAAAAAATTACTCTGATTAATTATTTTCTAATCCACTAAATTTAAATTCTATGATTATTGAAGAAAGCAATATATGGGATACCATTAATAACGCGAAAAAAACCAAGCCAAGTGCTGAGTGGCTTAAGACTGCATACAATCCAAATATTAACTTTGAACTTAGACAAGAAATCGCTATTCGCTTGGGACAATTATCAAAAGTAGGATGGATAAAAATAAAAGATCTACTTAAGACGTATGGAAATAAAGATGAACTAATCCTTGCTGCAGGACTTACTTATCAAGATGATGCCAAAGAATGGCTCTTAAACCATCTTTATAGTGATGACACAATGAACATCAAAGTCGTAGAAGCTTTGGCTTGCTGGGGAGGAACCTTACCGATTGAGCTTATTAAAAAAACATTAGAAGAAAAAAGTGCAGAAATGAAAATAGCTGGTTTAGAATTATTAAAATTCAAAGCTCATTTACTTTCTGATTTTGATTTACTTGAGATAGCAAAATCTCCTTTAAATGATTTCAGAGAAGAGATAGTGATCAAAACACTGACAATAATTCAAAGACGTGAAAGCTTAAATATCTGTGAAGCAATCAGCGATGTAATACAAAAAGGCTCGGATAAATCTGCATACTATGGACTAATGGCTCTTGGTTCAATCGGTACTGAAGTTAGTAAAAAAATCCTATTAGATTTAGTTAAAAATTTAAAGAATACTGAGCGCAAAGAACTTGCAAAAAAACAACTTAACTTTGAAATATAAACTCCAATGACAAATAAATATGAAGAATTTAAAACCTATTTAAAAAAAATAGGTAGTGGTGAGTTTACAGGAAAAAGTCTTACTCGCGAAGAAACTAAATCAGCTCTCATGCTGATGCTAAAAGAAGAAGCAAGTGCAGCCCAAATTGGTGGCTTCATGATTGCACATAGAATTAGACGTCCTATCCCTGAAGAACTAGCCGGGATGATTGATGCCTATATTGAACTAGGACCCAAAATTCAATCGCCCAGTAATCAACGTCAACCTATATTTTTTGGGATGCCTTTTGATGGTAGGAAAAAAACAGCACCTATTTATCCTCTGACAACTTTACTATTACTAACTCAGAAACAGCCTGTTATTTTGCATGGTGGTTCTCGTATGCCAGTAAAATACGGCGTTACCCATAACGAACTCTTTCAAGCCTTAGGAATAAATTTAACCGGTCTATCCATAGAACAACTGCAAAGTTTTTTCAACCAAAACGACCTAGCTTTAATACATCAGCCAGATCATTTTCCGCTAGCTGAAAATTTAATTCCTTATAGAGATCAAATAGGTAAGCGCCCACCTCTAGCAAGTATGGAATTAATCTGGACATGTCATCAAGGAAGTCATCTACATATAAGTGGCTATGTTCATTCTCCTACTGAAGAAAGACATTGGAAGACCTTAGAACTTATGGGAGAACAAAATGTGATTACTATCAAAGGACTGGAAGGTGGAATAGATCTTTCAATAAGTCGTTCATCAACAATTGGACAGTACAAAAATCAACATGGAACTAGAACTGTTTTTCATCCAAAAGACTACGAATGTTCTGGAAAAGATGTTGAATGGAGCGACATCACAGAATGGAAGAAATTTGCTTTACAAGCTCTTAATGGCGAGGGTCCTTTAAGTAAAGCGCTTGAATGGAATACTGGTATTTACTTTTTTTATGCAGGTATAAGCTCTGATATTAAAGAAGGAATTAATAAAGCCAAAGAAGTAATCAATTCAGGATTTGCTCTCAAGCAATTAGAAAAATTAATTCATTGGAGTGACGAAAATATTGATTCCTAAAAGTTTTAAAAAAATAAATTTAATACAAAGTTTTTTCCATCAAATAACGAGAAAAATGTACACCACCTATTTGGATTTCCTCAGGAGCAATAATTGTCCATCCATGACGTAAAAGCAGTTGATAACTACATAAACTTGCCTCGGTTTTTAAAGTTATTGGCTTATCTGTAAGAGTATCTGCCTCAATTTGATTTAAAAGAGCCGTAGCATGCCCCTGCCGTGATGAACGCCCTCGGCAATAAAGCAATGCCAAGCGATTATGGGGATATTTCAAAGCAAATGCTTCAATCGTTTTATTAACACAACTCACCCAGCCCACCCCTTGCTTCAAAGGTTTATCTAAAATCCCAGGAAGATATGCCAAAGCCGACCACGCTTCAATCTGTTCTTGGCTGTACAAGGATTTATCGCAAGTTCGAATAGCATCTTCATAAACTTCTCGGAGAGCCATTTCATCAGAACTCTCACAAGGTCGCAAATATCGATTTAGACTGTTTTTACTAAATGAAGCCAAGTTCTCTGACAGTATGAGAAGGTGAATAAATTATGAGCTATTTGCATTGAGAAGGCTAAAAATTCCCACCCTTTTAGGAGCTTTCATCACACTTCTAGATGATCGATTAGGCGAAACCATTGTTTTACCTTTATTACCTTTTTTATTAGAACAATTCACGACAAGCGCGACGACTCTTGGTTTTTTAACTGGAACTTATGCGATATCTCAGTTTGCTGCAGCCCCACTAATTGGAGCTATGAGTGATCGTTTCGGTCGTAAGCCAATCATGATCACATGTGTATCTGGTTCAGTAATAGGAATATGTCTATTTGCATTAACTGTAAGCCTGAATTGGGATAATTATTTACCTTTATGGGCCTCAACTTTACCTTTATCTTTACTATTTTTAGCCAGAATAATTGATGGTATAAGTGGTGGTACCGCAGCTACTGCTACTACAATACTTGCAGATATATCAACTCCCGAAAATCGCGCAAAAACCTTTGGATTAATTGGAGTAGCGTTTGGTTTAGGTTTTATTCTTGGGCCAGGATTAGGAACAGCTCTTGCTAAATTTAGTGTTACTTTACCGGTATGGGTGGCCAGCGGATTTGCAATATTTAATCTTATTTTTGTAATTTGGTTTCTACCGGAAACACTGCCCAAAAACAAAAGAAATTTACTACCAAGAAAAAGAGATTTGAATCCAATTAGTCAGCTACTAGTTGTATTTAAAAACCCCTTAGCTAGAAGACTTTGCTTATCGTTCTTTGTTTTCTTTATGGCATTTAATGGCTTTACAGCTGTTTTAGTCCTTTATTTAAAAGAAAAATTTGGATGGAGTCCTGAATTATGTAGTGCTGCTTTTATTGTCGTTGGAGTTATTGCGATGATTGTTCAAGGAGGCCTAATTGGTCCTCTTGTAAAAAGATTTGGGGAGTCGAGATTAACTTTTGCTGGTATTGGCTTTGTAATGACAGGATGCATTCTTTTAACGCTCGCCAATATAGACACGTCAATTCCTCTTGTATTTTCTGGCGTCGCAATACTTGCAATGGGAACTGGACTAGTAACTCCTAGTTTAAGAGCTCTAATTTCAAGAAGACTAAGTTCTATTGGTCAAGGAGCAGTATTGGGAAATCTGCAGGGTTTACAAAGTCTGGGAACTTTTCTTGGAGCAATAGCAGCAGGACGCTCATATGATCTTTTGGGTCCAAGAAGTCCATTCTTTGGCACAATATTGCTTCTACTATTTGTTATGTTTTTAATTTCAGGGAAAAGTCTTACCAAGAAAAAAGTAATCTCCTAGACTTATAGATGATCAAGATATTAAAATGATTTCAGAAGTTAAATACATTGGTTATAGATATGACTGGCCCAAAAATTAATAATGAAACTTATATTAATCGTGAACTGAGTTGGATAGATTTTAATAAACGTGTCTTAGAACTTGCTATAGAAGAGGAAACACCATTACTAGAAAAAATTAAATTCAGTTCAATCTTTAGCAATAATTTAGACGAGTTTTTTATGGTTAGAGTTGCTTCATTAAAATCACAAGTAGAAGGGGGAATCTCAAAAAGAAGCCAAGATGGAAAATCACCTGAAGAACAACTTGTTGAAATACGAAATTATTTAGATCCTATTTTAAAAACGCAGCAATATAAAACAAAACAATATATAGAAGAGGACTTTAAAAAAGATAATATATTTATACTTGAATATAAAGAATTAAATGCAAGGCAAAAGGTTTGGATAGATAATTATTTTACAAATGCTGTTTTTCCGATACTAACTCCATTAGCAGTTGACCCTTCTCATCCATTCCCTTTTATAAGTAATCTTAGTTTAAATTTAGCTGCAATTATCGTCGATAGTGAATCAGATAAAGAACAATTTACCCGCATAAAAATTCCTGGAGAGAGTATTTCTAGATTTGTAAGTATTCCAGTTGAGCTACATGATAATGAATCAACAAAATATACAGGAATTGCCATTGAACAAATTATTGCAAATAATCTATCCATGCTTTTCCCTGGAATGGATGTTAAAGAATATTCATTCTTTCGCGTTACGAGAGATGCTGATCTAGAGCTTCGAGACATTGAAGCGGATGATTTAATGAGCGCACTAGAAGAAGGTCTACGCAAGCGACGAAAAGGTGGTGAGGTAGTTAGGCTAGAAGTCTCTACAAATACACCAAAAGTAATTCTGGATCTATTACAAGAAGGGATGAATATTGATAAAGAAAATTTATATCAAATTAATGGTTTACTAGCATTAGATGAATTAATAGAATTAACAACTTTCAACCTTCCGAAATTAAAATTTAAAGAGCATCAAGGCATTACTCATAATTCACTAAAAAATAGTCAATTGCGAGAACAAGAAGGATTAGATATTAGAAATAAAAACAATTTTAAAAGTATATTCTCCATTATTCGCCGTAATGATTTACTAGTCCATCACCCATACAATCTTTTCTCGACGTCAGTTGAAGAGTTTATTAATCAAGCTGCGGAAGATAAGCAAGTCATGGGAATCAAAATGACCTTATATAGAATTTCCAAAGACTCTTTAATTATTGATGCACTAATAAGAGCTGCTGAAAAAGGAAAGCAAGTAATGGCTCTCGTTGAACTAAAAGCAAGATTTGATGAAGATAATAATATCCAATGGGCAAAACAATTAGAGCAAGCTGGAGTTCATGTTGTTTATGGAGTCATTGGACTGAAAACTCATACAAAAATTGCTTTAATTATAAGAAAAGAAAAAAACAGATTAAGAACATACTTTCATATTGGGACTGGTAATTATAATGCAAAAACGTCTAAAACATATACAGATTTTGGCTTATTGTCTTGTCAACCTGAACTTGGTCAAGATCTTATAGAACTATTTAATTATCTGACTGGATTTGCTAAACAACAATCCTATAGAAAGTTATTAGTTGCACCGGTAACTCTTAGAAGTGGAATAGAAAAGCTAATAAAAAGAGAAATCAATTATGCGAAAAATGGTTTACCAGCGAGAATAATAGCCAAAATGAATTCACTAGTAGATCCAGAAATCATAAAACTACTTTATATAGCATCTCAGGAAGGAGTGAAAATTGAACTTATAATTAGAGGTATGTGCTGCCTGTATCCTCAAAAAAAAGGATTAAGCGAAAATATAAAAGTAACTAGCATTATTGGTAGATTTTTAGAGCATTCAAGAATCTTTTGGTTTAATAATGATGGAGATGCAGAAATATTTATTGGTAGTGCAGATTGGATGAGGCGTAATTTAGACAGAAGAGTTGAGGCAGTTACGCCTATTGAAGACAATATAATTAAAAAAGAAATTAAACATTTATTAGATTCTTATTTAGAAGCAAAT
>QCEW01000027.1 GCA_003280445.1 Prochlorococcus sp. AG-363-A03
ATTCATATTTATTATCAACCTTAATGCATTCTTTTTATGATTATTCTTAATTATTAAAGTGTTTTCTCTACATTTGAATATCTCCTTAGGCTATTAATCCAATTCCAGCTATTGATTAATGATTACTTACCTATAAAAACCAATTATTAATAGACTCTAATCAAAAAATTATTCATTGGTTTGTGTTTATACTATTCCTGAAAAATTTAGTTGGGTTGCTAATATAATAATCCGATTTATTTATATCAGGTTTCATTCTGTGAGACAGCATGTAAATCCTCTAAGCCAATTTTTTCAGTTACCATTATCACTTCCAAGCAAGAATGTTCTTTTTAGGAAATCTCAATATCCAATTCATTTGGATATTGGATCAGCGAAAGGTGAATTCCTGATTGAATTAGCTAAAAAATGCCCTGATTGGAATTTTGTAGGACTTGAAATAAGAGAACCACTCGTGAGTTTATGTGAAAAGAAAAGAAAAAAATTAGAATTGAATAATTTAAAATTTTTATTTTGCAATGTTAATGTCAGCCTAGATGAATGGTTGTTAGATTTAGATTATGGTCAATTAAAAAGAGTTTCAATTCAATTTCCAGACCCTTGGTTCAAAAGAAAGCACTTCAAAAGACGAGTTTTAAAAACAAATCTTTTACACTCTATCGCTAAAGCTATGAGTAAGGATGGTGAAATATTTATTCAAAGTGATATATTAAAACTTTTTGAATCCATGACTCATACGATTGATGAAAGTGGATTTTTTAATGGAAAAGACTTGGGAGATCTAAGATTCATTGATAAGAATCCTTATAATGTAAAGACAGATAGAGAAATATTTTCTCTTAAGAAAAATTTGCCAATTTATAGGGCAATGTATATTAGAAATAGTCTATTAGTCGTTGACCAAGTAAATTTATAGTTAATATTATGATATACTTTTAATTTAAAGTTTATGTATATAATCATTAGTATAAAATATTAAATATGATGATTGATAACACCAATGCAGATAGTGAGCTTGGATCCCTTCAAAAGATTTTATTAGTTTTTATAAGCTTTTTTTTGGTTGTTTCATTATTCTTTTTTCGTAGTGGTTTTAAGGCTAATTCAATGCTTGATCAATTAGCTAAGAACTCTCTTGAACCAGATATAGCTTTGTTAAATGGAAAACCAACAGTCTTTGAATTTTATGCTGATTGGTGCGAAGCTTGTAAGGAAATGGCTCCTGATATGGCTGAGGCTGAAAAAATAAATTCAAATAAGATAGATATAGTTTTGCTTAATGTTGATAATTCTAGGTGGTTAGATTTGATTGATAAATATAATGTAAATGGTATTCCACAATTAACCTTTTTTGACGAAAAGGGTGAGTTCAAAGGCTCTTCATTGGGAGTTAAAAAATATAGTGAACTTAACGAAATCTTTCTTGCTTTAATTAATAATTCTCAATTGCCATCGGTTTCTAAAATCTCAAGATCAAGTAATTTAATTTATAAAAATAATTCAAAAAGATTAAATAATAATAACATTATTAGATCAGAAGGCCCTAGAGATCATAGCTAGTTTAGCCAGTTCAAAGCGGATGAAACGACAGGATAAGCTTGTAAAAAAATATTTTTACATTCTTGTGCAATATCCATATGCTCTTTTTGCGTTCCATGACCAGTTCTTAGATTGATGTAATGAATCCATGAACGACATGAGCCTGTCATATAAATTCTGGTAGGAGTCGCAAGTGGAAGTACAAATCTTGCACATTCTTTTGCTATTCCAACTTCTAACATTTCTTCATAAAGTTCTTTGTTTTGATCAAATTGATGTTTAATTTTTTTGTTGAATTTATTAATAACTTCTTCTGATAAATCTGAGATGGAATTTTGTCTATTTTTATTATCTTGCCTTCTTAATTCTGGTATTGGAATTTCTCCTAACTGCCTGCTATCCGCATAGCGTTGCGAAAACTCTTGAAAAGTAAATGATCGATGTCTTAAAATTTGCGCAGCAATCCCTCTAGTAGTTTCTATTTGCAAAGTCATATAAGCTTGCTCAAATACGCTCCAATGTTCATTTTTAATGCAATAACCAATTAATTTACTAAAGTCATTATTGTCTTGATTTTTTGGATTACTAACCCTGGCAATATATGCCATGCTTTTTTCAGCGTCTGGTGTAGAAGTTATTAATTGAACAGAACTCATATTTAAACCTTCGCTAGGGTTACTTTCTCTTCTTGATATTGATATTTACCTTTTCTATCACTATAAGTTGTTTCACAGGGATCTCCTTCAAAGAAAAGCAATTGACAAATTCCTTCATCTGCATAGATCCTGCAATCTGCCCCTGAGCTATTACTGAATTCAAGGGTTAGATGACCCTCCCAGCTTGCTTCGGCAGGTGTTGTGTTTACTATTATTCCTAACCGGGCATAGGTGCTTTTCCCAAGACAAATAACAGTAATATTTGGCGGGACCTTCATTTTTTCTAAGGCGACACCAAGGCCATAGGAGTGAGCAGGTAAAATGAAATATTTACCATCCTTATCTTCTTTTAAATCTGTAGGTTCTAAATTGGCAGGGTTAAACTTTTTCGGATTCATTACTGTTCCGGGGACATGCTTAAAAATCAGAAACTCTTTAGATGAGAGACGTAAATCATATCCATATGAAGAGCAACCAAAACTTAAAACAGGTGATTTTTCTGATTCAGGCTCAAGATGTCTTATTAGTTTTTCTTGAAAAGGTTCAAGCATTCCTAATGAAGCTTGTTCAGAAATCCAACGATCATTTTTTAGCATTTAATTGCAGCGTAATTGAGTGATTTGATCAGCCATTTCAATTACTTTAGGAGGGATTGATGGCCCTGTAAGAATAATATCTGTTGATGGTGGTCGATTATTTATCATGAAAATCAAATCATTTTCTTCAATGAAACCAAGGTTAATAGCCATTCCTATTTCATCAAGAACGATTTTATCTATTTTTTTTTCGATTAAACGTGATTTGCAAAAACCCCAAATTTCTTTTATAGCTTTTTCTTCATATTTTCTCTTTAAAGAGAAATGCTCTTCATCTTTTTCTTCGGGTAAGCAAGTTTCGATGGCAGGTCTTAGCCATTCAAGTCGCCCACAAAGATTTATAGCTCCATTTAGTCCTTGATTTACGCCACCTCTCAAAAATTGAGCTATTAAAACTTGGCTCCCCAATCCTGCAGATCTAAGTGCCTCACTAAGAACAACAGAAAAACTTCCTCTAAAAGTTGAAGTATGAATTTGAACTTGCCCTTGGGTAGTAACTAGTTGTAAAGGCTTTCTGATAGGTGTAGGCCTCAGAGAAGTCTCTGTTGACGACGATGAACCCCTCTGTTGAGCATTAATGCTAACTCGTGCATTCATCTCAATTTTGATCATGATGGCTTGAAACTAATCTAGCGGCATAAAATTTCTAATCAACCAATTCAACACTATCTGTGGTGTAGGGAATAGAAATACTTGGTTATCAAAACTGTTAAGGCTCCAAAAGCTATTCAAGAAAGCTTAAATGGAGTTTTTAATACTTTTTCTGGATTAATTTAGGTTTTTGAACGAAAAAAGATAGAATTTTCTAAGAAGATCAATCTCAAATTGGAGACTTAGCTGAAAAAAAGTCGCCATGGCTACATATCGTTTTATCACTACTTATTAATCTTCTCTGAACAATAAATTAAATATGGTCACTTCATATCGTGGCTTTACTCGTTTCAACCAACAAAAAAACAACCAGATGGTTGGTAATTCATCATCACCTTTGCCGCCAAACAAAACTCTTTTAGATGTAATTAAATCTTTGGAGGGAGTTTCTACTGAAATAGTAGATAGGTCCAAAACTATTTTTTTCCCTGGCGATCCTGCAGAAAGGGTTTATTTAATAAGACGTGGGGCAGTTCGATTGAGCAGAGTCTATGAAACGGGTGAAGAAATTACAGTCGCTTTGTTGAGAGAAAATAGTCTTTTTGGAGTTTTATCTTTATTGACAGGACATAGATCAGATCGTTTTTATCATGCTGTTGCATTTACTCGTGTGGAACTTGTGGCTGCGCCGGCTACATCTGTAAGGAATGCAATTGAGCAAGATGCTTCTGTTGGTTTGCTGCTTTTACAAGGTTTATCAAGTCGAGTACTTCAAACTGAAACAATGATTGAAACTTTGACTCATAGAGATATGTCGTCTCGTCTTGCAAGTTTTTTACTTGTTTTATGTAGGGACTTTGGTGTACCTAGTGAAAAAGGAGTAACAATTGACTTAAGGCTTTCTCATCAAGCTATTGCTGAAGCAATAGGTTCAACTAGGGTTACTATTACAAGACTCCTAGGTGAGTTGAAAAGTTCCTCATTATTGGCAATAGATAGGAAAAAAATAACTGTATTCGATCCAATAGCTTTAGCAAAAAGATTTAATTGAAGGCCATTACATACTAAGGTTTAGGAGGTTTGATTAATTCCTCTTCTTTCTCTCTGTGACTGCTTGGTTGAAAATTCTTTTATTATTAGTCCTTGGTGGAATACTTTCTACTCTGGGAGATCGCTTAGGGACTAAAGTTGGCAAAGCGCGTTTAAGTATTTTTAGATTAAGACCAAAAAGCACAGCTGTTTTAATAACTGTTTTTACTGGAAGTATTATTAGTGCTATTTCATTTGCCGCTATGGTTGCTTTTGATAGGGATTTGAGAGTTGGCTTATTTCAATTAGAGGATATTCGAGAAAAGATTAATGCAAGTGAAAAAGAATTAAAAAAATTAGAAAAAAATTTGTATGCTTTAAGAAGTGGGAATGTAGTAATAAGTAGCGGTCAAACCTTGGTAACTAAGACTATTAGATTAAATAAAAATAATGATATAAAAAAAATTATAGAAAGTATATTGCAGCAAGCAAATTTTTATGCTTTTAACTTAGTAAAGACAAATCAAACTAAATATAGAAGAATATTATTAGTTCGTAAAGATGATATTGAAAAGCTTGAAAATAAAATAGCTGATAATAGAAGTTGGGTAGTGAGGATTAAATCAGCAGGAAATATACTTAGAGGTGAAAATTATGTTTATGCATTTCCTGAAGTCACATTAAATAAAATGATTACAAAAAAAGGTGAAGTTATAGCCATAGCAAATATATCTTTATCAAACTCTGATTCTGAATCTATAAGAAAAAAGATTAATCTTTTAATGGCTTCAACTTTAGCTGAGGTTAGGCGACGAGGATCATTAAGTTCTGAGTTGAAAATTAATGCCAATCAGATTAATAATTTAGGAAGATCCTTAGTTAATAAAAAAAAGGGGGATTTCCAAATTATTGCTAGGGCTATTGATGATAATCAAAGTGCAGATAAAGTCTCAGTATCATTGGAATTAAAGAATTTAGAAAAATCTATATCAAACAATAGTTAAATGAGTCTATATATATCAATAGATCCTGGAATCAAAAAATGCGGCTTATTATTGGCTGATATTCAATCAGGAAAAGTTATTGAGGCCGGGATAGCATCTCTAAGTAAATTTTATGAGTTAGTTTCTTTGTGGAATGAAGATTACAATATTGTCAAGATAATAATTGGCGATGGGACTAATTGTAAGTATATAGAAAATCAATTAAAACGAAATAATTTTTTAAATATAAAGTATGTTAATGAGAGAGGTTCAACGTTAAGAGCAAGGTTTAGATATTGGGAAATTTGGCCTCCAAATTATTTTATTCGTTGGCTTCCTAAAGAAGTTCTTTTCCCTCCGGAAAATCTTGACGCAATTGTCGCTTTGATTTTATTGGAAGATTTTTTAAACTATACATTTATATGGCCAGATAAAGTAGATATTAAAATTTGGCTCTAACTGTAAAAATGTAATCACCACCAGATTCAAGTTTATAATCAGCTTTGACTAAATAACGCTCTAATGCATCTTTAATAAGGGCCCTACCTAGTGGCGGTTCAACAAAAAGTTGTCCCTGGTTAAAAGCCCAAATAAAACTCCATTCAAAATTTCCAGCACGTACAATCCCCTCCACTTTTTTTTGGCTAAAGCATTGCTTATGAATTTGAAGATATGCGGTAGTTGATGGCTTGTTATACATTTCCTTGGTGCTGTTAATTATCAGGCTTGTAAGAATTTAGTCTAGTAGTGATTTTTTCCCAATTATTTGATGTAATTGATTCAATACAACTAATTATTTCCTCAATGATGAAATTTAATATTATAAATTCTTCTTTTGAAAATCTTCCTAAGACGTGAGAAATAGTTTTAGATTTTCTATCTTTTTGAACGTTACTTGGCGCTCCTATTCCAATTTTTAATCGCTTAAATTCAGTAGTACCAAGGTGGTTGATAATGCTTTTTAAGCCATTGTGACCTCCTGAACTCCCTTTAGAGCGTACTCTTATTTTCCCAAGAGGAAGATCCATGTCATCAGCAAGGACTATTAATTGACTTTTTTCAAAATCAAACCAATCCGTTGCTGATCTCACTGATTTTCCACTTTCATTCATGTAGGTGTTAGGCATTAAAAGCCTTGTTTTTTCTATACCTGTGCCATATTCACAAGTCTTTCCAAATAGTTTTTTGCTTTCACGAAAGATACAATTATTTTTTCTTGCAATTTCTTCTAAGACCATAAATCCAACATTATGACGTGTTTTATCGTACTCAGTCCCAGGATTGCCTAAGCCAACTAATAATTTCAAATCATCAGTCATACCTATTTAAGAGAATCGCAGTTGATTCTAATAGTTGGATATTTAATTAGTTTTGGGGAAATTAATTTTCTTTGTCCACAATGTTTTGATTTCCAGACTCTTCTTCCGTCATGGCGTTTTTTATTTCACGCTCAAATTCTGTAGAGGCGCTTTGAAGACCTTTGAGGGTTTTTCCAATGGTGCGCCCAAGTTCTGGAAGACGTTTTGGACCAAAAATAACTAGCGCTAATCCAGCGATAACAGCTATCTCTGGTAAACCAACCCCAAAAATATTCATGGGCGAATTTCAACTGCTCAGAATGTAATCAATTCAGCCGTTCCAGTCGACAGAAAAACCTTGTAAAAGAAGTGATTGGTTATAAATTTGGAGCATGATAACTAGAAAAATCAGTAGTAAAACACCTATGAAGGCCATTACCGGTACTGCTCCCCAACCTGGTACAACTTTTCCTTGTCCAGAATTACCAATGGATTTAAGCAAAGATCCAAGTGCTGTTTTTTGTCCCATGTCGTTTCTCTTAGCTCAGATTTGTATGAGTCAAGATATTGTATGAGAACTTGTCCAAAAGAAGAAGAGACTGTAGAAACTTGTGATGGAATGAACCAAAAAAATACAAAATTTGATAGATGCGGTCCCAAATAAGCTGAAAAAGAGAAAAATTACAAAGTAATAAAACGATATTAACGATCCTAGAAATTGCTAAGAAAAAATTGATGTTTCTATTTATATTCCTTTGGTTTTATTGGCTTTTTTAGCTTTCTCTAAGGCGGGGATATTTTTTTCATTTCCAAAAGTCTGTAACACCTTTCGTTTTTTCATTGGAGTTATTAACTTTATAGGATAGGTTTAATCTCTATTTAGTTGGTTCTGATTCATGCTTGCCCTCAAGATTTCCGTCTATACGGTCGTCTTTTTCTTCGTTGGGATCTTTTTGTTTGGTTTCTTGGCAAGTGATCCAACAAGAACACCTAACAGAAAGGATTTGGAAAGTCCTCAGGACTAAAATGACACGCTAATTACTGGACTAAACAAGCTCCTGTAATTGCATTATTCGGTATTATCTTTTCTTCGGCTTAACTCATTTGGCGGCGAAGAAAAAATATCTAATGGCTGTAAACCTTGGGCTTCTGGGGTTTACTTTATTTTGGTCTCTATTTGAGACTTCTAAAGGAAATGAGAATTTTACAGAAAAATCAGTTAATCATAAACATTACAATTTTTCTATAGGTAATCAAGTTGAGACTTATAAAAGCTCACCTTTAGGAGACTCAGAAAACAATGATGTTAAATCTTTAACGCTTAAAATTTTTGCTGATAAGCAATATGATTACGATCAAAATACTTATTTAGCTGAGGGGAATGTCAAGGCTCTAATAAATGGTGGAATTTTAAGATCTGACTTGTTAAATTATGATAAATCAACTGGTATTTTATATGCTGAAGGTAATATTAGATTTAGCAAAGGAGGCCAATATTTTAGAGCAAAAGAATTTAAATTTAATCTTTTTAAGAAAGAAGGAATTGTTAGTGATGTATATGGGATATTAGATCTTAAAAATGTATTAAATGATTTAAAAATTGATACTAATCCAAATACGATTGGAAATCAGAATAGAACTAATACTAAAGAAATAAATACTTACCATGATGGAATAGAGTTTGCTTTTGGAAATATTAAATTACCAGACAATAAAATCACGAGATCTAATAAATCTAAAGGTTCAATTAATAACTGGAGATTTAAATCTAATTCAATAAATATTGAGGAGAGTGGCTGGAAATCTAATAGAATTATTTTTACGAATGATCCATTTGATCCTCATCAAATCTCTTTTGAGGGGATAGATGTTATCGCAGAAGAAGCAGAAGATGGAAATTTACTTATTACCAGTTCTAAAACTAATTTAATTCTTGAGAATAGAACTAAGATTTTTTTAGGGAAAAGAATATTTGGAGGGAAAAAGAAAAAGAAAAATAAATTTGAGTTCATATACGATGGTAAAGATCGTGATGGATTAGTTTTGTCAAGGAGAAGTGAAACAACAAATATTAACAATAATATAAAACTTGATTTTCAGCCTCAATTTTTAATTAATAGAGCTATTAAAGGTAGAACTAATAGCTATCAAAATAGTCAAAACAAAAATATTAATTTTTCTGATCTGTTTGGTTTAAATATAAAACTAAAAGCAATTAATAATTATGGGAGCTTCGATAGTATTAGTGAACTAAATACATTTAACTCATCAAGGGTTCTAAAAGGATTAAGACATTCAACTACATTTAAAAAGTATTTTAGAATGCCTATTCTAGAAGACTCAAGTTTTAATATTTTTACTACCTATAGATCTAGGGCTTGGAATGGCACAATTGGTGAGACTGAGATTAAATCTGCATTCGGAGGTTTTATTGAAAAGGCGAAATATTTTAAGAAAGGTGAGGTGAATAACAATTTGAACATTCGAATAGGAACAGCTA
Source organism: Prochlorococcus sp. AG-363-A03 (assembly GCA_003280445.1). GTDB lineage: Bacteria > Cyanobacteriota > Cyanobacteriia > PCC-6307 > Cyanobiaceae > Prochlorococcus_B. The sequence continues at coordinate 9,193 of QCEW01000027.1, forward strand.
AGTATGAAGCAGAAAAGTTTGAAAATGCTGATATAATAAGTCTTTGGCGTTCCAGTATTTTTACATCTTTAGATAGTCAATATCATTTATGGAGAAGTAAGCCAACGAATCTTTATCAAAAGAGAGTAAACCTTTTATCCCCTGTTTTACTTGACTCTGAATTGGTCTTTAAAACTAATATTAGTTCAGCATATTTTAATTATATAAACTCTAGCGAGCAAGGCTTTCTTAAGCTTAGTCTAGGACCTGAAATTCGACTAGGAAGACTAGAGAAAAACTTTTTTGATTATACAAAACTCTCTGTTATGCCAGCTGTAAAAATAAAATTTGGAAATAGTCCATTTAAGTTTGATAAAGTAATTGATTTAAAATCATTAAATATAAGTTTAATTCAACAAGTTTATGGGCCTTTAATATTTGATGTCGCTTCTAGTTTGAATATTGATAATAGCTCTGAAAACTATGGGAAATATTATGATACAAAATTAGGCATTTTGTGGCAAAAAAGATCATATGAATGTGGAATTTATTATCATCCTAATAATTCTGCAGGAGGATTATATTTCCGTATAAATGGATTTAAATTTGCTAATTCTGCTAAACCAGTATTTTAAACTTCTTGTTTGAAATTATTTAAATAAGGTAGCTTATTGACTGTATTCTTGATTCTTTCCTCTTCATCTAATAGTTGAGAAGTCGCATCCCATTTCCCTGAATAAAGCATCTTGAATGCTCCTTCCTCAAGATTGAGTCTGAAACTTTCTTTTTGATTGGAAATTGATAGTTCTTTTAGATTAAAATTCCAAACTTGATTGGGGTACTGATTAACTAGATTTTGTAATTTATGAATTTCTTCTTTTGATGACGTCATGCAAGGTATTCCAATTGCAAGACAATTCCCAAAGAATATTTCAGCAAAGCTTTCTCCAACAATTAATCTTATCCCCCATCTCATAAGAGCCTGTGGGGCGTGCTCTCGACTTGAACCGCAGCCAAAATTATCATTAACAACAAGAATATTGGCTCCTTTATTCTGATCAAGATCAAAGGGGTGATTACCTTTTAGTTCTTTTCTATCATCTGCAAAGACTTGTTCTCCTAATGCGGAAAAACTTACACATTTGAGAAACCTTGCTGGAATGATTCTGTCAGTATCAATATCATCACCTTTAATTATAAAGCTGCGCCCCATAATTTCTTTGATTTCACCTTGTGGGAATTCCTGTTGCATCGATAGATAAGGTTTTGTAGTTTTACTCTTGGAGTAATTTTCTTACATCCGTAACCTTCCCATTTATTGCAGCAGCAGCAACCATCGCTGGACTCATCAATAAGGTTCTTCCATTTGCAGACCCTTGTCTTCCTTTGAAATTTCTATTACTTGAGCTAGCGCTTATTTGTCTGCCTTCTAATTTGTCTGGATTCATGGCTAGGCACATTGAGCAACCTGGTTCTCGCCATTCAAAACCTGCTGAAAGGAATATCTTGTCTATTCCTTTTTGCTTGGCCTCCTTCGCAACCTTTTGGGAACCAGGTACAACAAATGCTCTAATTCCAGTTGCGACTCTACGACCTTTAACGATTTTAGATGCCTCTTGGAGATCACTTAATCTTCCATTTGTACAGCTACCAATAAAGCAAACATCGATTGATGTGCCTTCAATAGGTTCGTTCGGCTCAAGATTCATATATTTGCATGCATCTTTAGCTATTTGTTGTTCATTTTTTGGCAGCATCTCAGGATTTGGAATTTTTTCTTTAATTGAAATTCCTTGGCCAGGAGTTATACCCCAAGTAACAGTGGGTTCTATTGATGATGCATCTAATTGAATTTCATCATCGAATTTAGCTTCTGAATCACTAACTAAACTTTTCCACCACTTAATGGCATTTTCCCATTCTTGACCTTTAGGAGAATATTCTTTCTCTTTAAGATATTCAAAAGTAGTTTCATCTGGATTGATATATCCACATCTTGCGCCTCCTTCAATAGCCATATTGCATATTGTCATTCTTCCCTCCATTGAGAGTTTCTCTATTGCGGGCCCAGCAAATTCATATGCAAATCCGACTCCTCCTTTAACTCCAAGTAAACGAATGATATGAAGAATAAGGTCTTTGGCATAAACTCCCTTTTGCAAAGAACCGTCTACCCATATTCTTCTAACTTTTAATTTTTTCATCGCCAAACTTTGACTGGCTAAAACATCTCGAACTTGACTTGTTCCTATACCGAAGGCAATTGCCCCAAATGCTCCATGGGTTGAGGTGTGTGAATCTCCACAAGCCACAGTCATCCCAGGTTGGGTTAATCCTAATTCTGGAGCCATAACATGAACAACTCCTTGAGAATTGCTCCCAATTCCATGAAATTTTATTCCATGAGATTTACAGTTTTTTTCTAAAGTAGCAAGCATTTCCTCTGCAAGAGGATCACCAAAAGGACGCTGCTGATTTGATGTTGGAACAATATGATCGACTGTTGCGACTGTTAAATTAGGGTATTTGACTTCAAGTTTTTTTTCATTAAGAGCAGAAAAAGCTTGAGGACTTGTAACTTCGTGAATCAAATGAAGACCAACAAAAAGTTGGGTTGAACCACCAGGTAGTTCTTTTACCTGATGGAAGTTCCAAACTTTGTCGTAGAGGGTTTCAGAACTCAACTTTCAAATCCAATAGTTAGGTCTCGGTTTCCATGATTATAGATAAACGTAATCTATCAAGCGCATTTAAAACGCTTATTTTTTGAATATCTTCTCTTGTTTTATTAGATCCAAATCTTTCTTCCCAGGAGATAAGGCAATTTGGACCTTTAATACAAAAATTGACTAGT
>QCEW01000028.1 GCA_003280445.1 Prochlorococcus sp. AG-363-A03
GAACATTAAGACAATTAGATCCCAAAATAGTTGCATCTAGAAAACTTGACTTCTTCGCATATAGTCTTTATTTACCAGAAAATTGGGAGCCAACTGATAGCAATTTAAAAAAACCAAATTCTCAATCTGAATCACTTAGCTTTTTAAAAAATATTGGTTTTAAAGTTAATACTACATATGAAACAAAAAAGTCCTTAAATGAAGCAAATAGCTATTATAAGTACTGGGAAATTAAAAAAGATTCTTTAGCTTATGCAACTGATGGAATAGTAGTAAAAATAGATAAATTTGAAATACAAAATCTTTTAGGAGCAACAAATAAAGCTCCAAGATGGGCCATCGCTGTCAAATATCCCGCAGAAGAAAAAGCGACTAAGTTAAAAAAACTAATTTTCCAAGTAGGTCGCTCTGGTGCTGTTACACCAGTAGCAGAGTTTGAATCTATTGAGCTTGCAGGAACATCTGTGAATCGTGCAAGCCTTCATAATGCAAACAGACTTGCATCTTTAGATCTTCATTATGATGACACCATAATTGTGCGAAAAGCTGGAGAAATTATTCCTGAAGTTATTAGGGTGATAAAAGAATTTAGAACAGTTGATGCAAAATTAGTAAAATTTCCTCAAAACTGTCCAGAATGTGATTCCAAGTTAATTCAAGAAGAGAACGAAGCAATAACGAAATGCGTTAATTCTAGATGCCCAGCAAAATTAAAAGGTCTTTTGCGTCATTGGGTCAGTAAAGGATCAATGAAGATAGAAGGATTAGGTGAAAAGATTATTAATCAATTAGTCAATCAAGGATATGTACAGTCAATCGCAGATTTATACAAACTTGAAATTGATTCCCTTTTAAAACTTGAAAGATTTGGTGAAAAATCTGCAAAGAATTTACTAATAGAAATTAACGAATCTAAAAACAAAAATTGGCACAAACAGCTCTACGGTTTAGGGATACCTCACATAGGAGAAGCGAATGCTAAATCTCTTTCAAAAAACTTTCATAGTATCGAGGAACTTAATACTATTGCTAAGGAGGCACCTGAAAATATATCCAATATCCATGGATTCGGAAATGAGATGAAAGATGCAATAATTCAGTGGTTTGATGATTCTAATAATCAAACCTTAATTAAAGAATTAAAAGCAATTGGATTTTCTCTAAAAGAGAATTTAGAGTCAAACTACAATTCAAACCAATCAAATATTTTTCATGGCAAAGTTTTTGTCTTAACAGGAACTTTAGATTCGCTTACAAGAGATGAAGCAAAAGAATTGATAGAAAGTGCTGGAGGAAAAATCAGCTCTTCAATTAGTAAAAAAACTGATTTCTTATTATCAGGAGAAAAAGCGGGGAGCAAATTAAAAAAAGCAGAAGAGCTTGGAGTAAAAATAATTAACGAAACTGAATTTAAGCTATTATTATAAAAATGATTAGAATTTAAAAATGGGTAAGAATATAATCTTTTCTTTAATCAAAACAGAATGTGGGCGCGCAAAATATGAAATGCTTGCTTCTAAAAAAGGTATCTTTAATAGCATAAGACTTTATTGGTTTATCGTATTTGCAGCAATTGAAGATTGGAATTTAAAAGCTGATGATTAATTTAATTATTGAGAATCCTGATTGAGTTTTCTTGTTGAACGTAAAACTAAAATAACAACTAAAATAGTCGATAAAATACTAATTAAGCTCCAAATAAACGAGCTAGTATCAGATCTTCCTGAGAGTACTGCACCAAAATTTGAAACTTTGAGTGCTAAGGAACCTAAGCTGCAATATAAAATTGTGCCAGGTAATATACCAATCATTCCAAGAGTAAAATCACGAACTTTTACCTCACTCAAGCCATATGTAAAATTAAGTAAGCCAAATGGAAAAAGAGGAGAAAGTCTTGTGAGAAGAATGACTTTAAGACCCTCACGTTTAACAGCTTTCTCCATTATTTGAACTTTTGGAAAATTAGAGACCTTCTTTCGAGCCCATTCTTTTAAAAAAGTTCTCCCTAAGTAAAAAGTTAGATGAGCTCCAAAAAAAGCTCCCACAAAAACCACCGAACTTCCAAGCCAGGTGCCATAAAGAAAGCCAGACAACATAGAAAGCCATGAGCCTGGCAACAAACAAGACACCCAAAAAACATACACCAAAGCAAAAACCAAAATTCCAAAAGGGCTACTTAAAAAAGGAATGAAATTATTAACCAGAGTTTCTAAGTTGTTATACATAGTTAAGAGAGTTCAATCCAATCCCATTAGACGCTCTTTGACTAGACGGACTTGCGCTTCTGACTCAGTTAAGTTTGCTCTACATTCCTCAACAACCTCTTTAGGTGCTTTATCAACAAAATTTTTATTTGCTAGACGTCCAGAGAGACTGTCTATTTCCTTTTGTGCTTTATTTAAATCTTTTTCAAGCCTTGATCGTAAAGAAGTTATATCTATCAATCCTTCAATAGGAAGAACCACTTCTAGCTCTCCGCTTACGCCGGCTAAAGCTTTCATAGAAGATAATGATTTTGCTTCCTCTGGAGATAATATTTGGACTTCCTTAGCCTTAGTCAAAACAGCAATATCATTGATTGATGTTTTTAGAGTGTTTTGCAAGACTTCCTTGCCAGAGACCAACATGACAGGAACTTCTTGAGAGGGTTTCAACCCAGCAACTGCTCTGAGATTACGAATCAATCTGATAGATGCAAATAAATCAGAGAAAGAACCCTCTAAATCAATATTCAAGTCTTGTTCATTTAATTTTGGCCAAGGCTGCAAAGCTAGAAATTGATCTTCAGCCAAACCAGTTAATCCATGCCAAAGCTCCTCTGTTAAATGAGGCATTAGAGGATGAAGCATAATCAAAAGATCGCTTAAAACTTTGTATAAGATGCTTTTCGCTATTTTTTGATCTAATAATTCATCAGGAGAAAAATTTTCTGAAGTATTCAATCGACGTTTGATTAGTTCTAAATACCAATCACAAAAATCATTCCAAGCAAATTCATATAATCCCTTAGCTGCCTCTCCTAAAGCATAATTTTCATATCGATTAACCGTCTCACGATTGACTCGAGCAAGTCTTGATAAAATCCACCTATCTGATAATTGCAACTTCGATAAATCATATTCCTCCAAATTTTCAAAATCTTGACCCTCAAGATTGATAAGAGCAAATCTAGTTGCATTCCAAAGCTTGTTAGCAAAATTTCTAGAGGCCTCAACCGTTGCTGAAGTTTGATTTTTACGATCAAAGTCAAGACGTATATCTTGTCCAGCGCCGGCAACTTCACGAACAAGAGCAAACCTCAAAGCATCTGTTCCATATCTTTCAATTAGTAATAAAGGATCAATACCATTTCCAGCACTCTTACTCATCTTTCGATTCTGTTCATCTCTAACAAGTCCATGAATATAAACGTCAGAAAATGGCATCCTCTCCGTAAAGACTCCAGCCATCATTGTCATTCTTGCTACCCAAAAGAAAATAATGTCAAAGCCAGTAACTAGGGTATTGGTGGGATACCAACGTTGAAAATCAGAATGAGTTTCATCAGGCCAACCTAATGTGGAGAAAGGCCATAATCCACTAGAAAACCATGTATCTAGAACATCTTCATCTTGCTCAATTTTGACTGAATCTCCATATTGTTCACGTGCTAATTTCTTAGCTTCATCTTCTGTTCTAGCGACAATATACGGTGTTTCATTAACAACTTTATTATCTGTTTGACTAATCACAAACCAAGCCGGAATGCGATGTCCCCACCATAATTGTCTACTAATACACCAATCTCTGATATCAGTTAACCAATCACGATAAACTTTTGACCATCTATTAGGAATAAATTTAGGTTGTCCTTTCTGAAAAAATTCAGAACAACTTTTTGCTAAAGGATCCATTTTGACAAACCACTGAGTTGACAACAATGGCTCAACTGGTACTTTCCCTCTGTCAGAAAAAGGGACACTATGTTTATAAGCTTCTATTTTGGTTAAAAGACCAATCTCCTTTAAAGAATCAATAACAGCTTGACGAGCCTCAAAACGATCCAAGCCCTCAAATCGACCTGCATTGTGATTCATTGTTCCTTTTTTAGTCATGACTGTTATTTGCGGTAAGTCATGTCTCTGACCTATCTCAAAATCATTAGGATCATGAGCTGGAGTAACTTTGACACATCCAGTTCCAAAATCTTTATCTACATGAGGGTCTCCAATAATGGGAATAGTTCTGCCAACTAGAGGCAAAGTAAGTTGCTCCCCTATAAGATCTTTATACCTTTCATCTGATGGGTTCACAGCAACTGCGACATCACCAAGCATCGTCTCAGGACGTGTAGTCGCTACTTCTAAGTAACTAATTTGTTTCGCACTTGATACAGATGATGTGACTAACGGATATCGAAAATGCCATAAATGTCCATCTACTTCTTTCATTTCAACTTCTAAATCACTCACAGCCGAACCAGAGGCAGGGCACCAATTCACTAAATATTCTCCTCTATATATCAATCCTTTTTCATACAAACGAACAAATGCCTCGGAAACAGCTTTACTCAGGCCCTCATCCAATGTGAATCTCTCTCTACTCCAGTCGACGGAATATCCTAAACGCTTTAATTGATCAACAATTCTTCCACCACTTTTTTCTTTCCACTCCCAAGCTTTTTCCAAAAAGGAAGCTCTACCAAGATCACGACGATTTTTGCCTTCTTCCTTGAGTTGTCTCTCGAGAATAGTTTGAACCGCAATTGAGGCATGGTCTGTTCCTGGCAGACAAAGAACATTCTTTCCTTTTAATCTCTGATACCTGACAACTGTATCGATTAAGGCAGTATTAAAAGCATGCCCCATATGCAAACTACCTGTGACATTTGGGGGAGGAATAACAACGGAGAAAGGATCTCCAGGGGCTGCTGGATCAGGTTTAAAAGCTCCTTTTTCTTCCCAAGCTTTTTGCCAGCGATTTTCAGTACCAACTGGATCATATGTTTTAGAAAGCCCTGAGGCTTGAGATAATTTTGTAGTTTTTGCCCGCTCGATCACAGAAAAAAAAAGTGTTTAATTTAATTTACTCATTCCCGACAAAAGTTTTACCTCATTCTTGCTTTTCCTAAATTCAACTGTCACTTTTCACTTTCCAAGGAATCGAAACTATTGAGTCATGCCTTTCCCATGCAGCCGAAGATAAAGAAACCTTTTCACTTAAACCAATGGTTTGTAAGGCTTCAACTATATCGTTATCATCAATCTCCATATTTAGAGTTATGGGTACTATCAAAACTTGCACTTCTGCAGGGTCAGCCATCACATGTAATGACAAATCTTCTAAAGCTCTTTCAAAAAATATTTTTCTCATTCGACTTGTTAAGGGAGAACCCATAGCTTGCGCAAACAATTCCAAACTTTCTTTGTCTCCTGAAAGCCCGCAATTTAAACTGAACCAGATTAAAAATTTAACCCAGCTATCCACGCTCCACAGTGGCTGAAAGCTATCTCGCTTACTATAAATTAATTCCATCAATGCAAATTCAAATGCTTTTGCTTGAATAGAAGTGCGAGATATTTGTTCCATAGAAGACATTTTCTTCAACTACAGCCAAACTAGTGTTTATTGTTCATTATCTGTTTATTTGTCATGGATCTGAACGACCCTGAACTTGAGTTCTCCGATCTTGTCTACGCATATCAAAGCTGGGTAATTGCTGTAATCAACGATGAAAAATTAAATAGTAAGGAGAAGTTGCTGACAGAAGAAATATCGGATGATGCTTTAAATGCTATGAGATTCTTACCGGGCGAAGTAACTAGTGCCATTGAAACAAGTTTAGCACGCGTATATGAAGTTGATTCGGATGAGCTCTCTTCGATCTTATTTCCAGAAGAATAGAGTCAATTCTCTAATTGTTTGAAGAAATTATTGAGCTTTTGAAAGTTTTCTGAAGCCTGATCCACATGGAGAAGCTTCTGCTCCTTTTGGTGTACTAATTAGAAATCCACCTCCACTCAAGTCACCAAAATAATTCAGCTTTAGACCTTGAAAAAATAGGACTTGATCTTGGCGAGCATACAAAGTAATCCCATCAGCTCTAGCGAGGGGAATACCATCATTTTTTCCTGGCCTAATTCTTATAAATTTCCATCCCTCTCCACACTTATCATCCACTAGATCAATATGCATAACTCCTGGTGTTCCAGTAAAAGCAGCTTGCCTATTTAACTCTGCTACTGCTGTTGCTGAAATTTTTAATCCAGGACCATTTTGCATAAATTAAAGAATAATCTAGATGGGCGATCCAGGGTTCGAACCAGGGACATCCTGCTTGTAAGGCAGGCGCTCTACCGCTGAGCTAATCGCCCATACAACTTTTAGTCCTTGGACTAATTCATGTACTTTATACCTCAAGCTGCTCTGTTGTTGAGAATTAATCATAATTAAATCAACGATTCAAAAAAAATCGTTTTATGAGCTTCTTTAGAGCTCTCTCAGGACAATTAAAAATGCCAAACACAAACCCAATAAATTTAGACAAAAAAATCAATAAACTCCTTGAAGTAGTTTCAGACCTACGAGATCCAATGAAAGGTTGTCCTTGGGATCTCAAGCAAACTCATCTTTCGTTGATCCCATATGTTTTAGAGGAAGCCTATGAAGTTGCTCACGCAATACGAGAAGAAAATCCTAACGAATTAAAAGAAGAGCTTGGAGATCTTTTATTACAAATAATTTTGCATGCTCAAATAGCAAAAGAAAAAAACTTATTTGATATGGGAGATATCATTGACATAATCACTGAAAAGCTAATTCGCAGGCATCCACATGTATTTCAAAAAAAAGCAGAAATAAGTATAAAAGAAGTGGAATACACATGGGAAAAAACCAAGAATAAAGAGAGACCATTAAATAACTCAAAGACTCCAATCAGTGACCGATTAAAACTAAAGATACGACCTCAACCTTCAACCAAAGCAGCACTCATTATCTCTAACAAAGCTTCAAAAAACGGATTCGAATGGGAAAAAATTGATCAAATCTGGGATAAATTATATGAAGAATTAGAAGAATTAAAAGATGCATTAAAAAAAGAAGATGCTTCCAAGGCTGAGGGTGAAATAGGAGACGTATTATTTACATTAATAAATATTGCAAGATGGAATAAAATATCGATAGAAGAAGGATTAGCAAAAACTAATAAAAGGTTTCTTGAACGATTGACATACATAGAAAAAAATATAGATGGCGAATTACACTCGCAATCAAAAAAGGAATTAGAACAATACTGGAAATTAGCCAAGATCAATCTCAATCATTAATATTATTATTATGAATAATAAACTAAAAACAACCATAGAATGGCTTGACGAATATCATCAAGGAGTTAGGTATGGATTAAAGGGAAAATTAATACTAGAAGAGTCTAGTACTTTCCAAAAAATTAGCATCTATGAAAGCAAAAGATATGGCAATTCACTATTACTTGATGATTGTTGGATGACAGCAGAAAAGTCTGAAAAGTGGTATCACGAATCTCTTATTCATCCTGCATTATGTTCTTCTAATCAAATAGATAATATTTTAATTATTGGAGGAGGCGATGGGGGTAGTGCAAAAGAATGTTTAAAATATAAAGAGGTTAAGTCTATCGATTTAGTTGAAATCGATATAAGAGTTATTGAATTAAGTCAAAAGTATTTACCTACGATTGGAGGAAATGCATGGTCTGATTCAAGATTGAATTTACAAATCAAGAATGGAATTGATTGGGTAAAACATATAAAAGAGAATTCATATGATGTGATTATTATTGATGGCGCAGACCCTATTGGACCGGCAAAAGGGTTATTCAGCAATTCTTTTCTCAAAGATTGCAAGCGAATACTTAAACCAGGAGGGGTTTTTGCAACACAAAGTGAATCGCCAGAATCTTTTCAGGAAATTCATATAAATATTGTCAAAGTTCTTCGTGAAATTTTTGACTACGCAGATCCAATGTATGGATCTGTATCCATATACCCAAGCGGTTTATGGAGCTGGACATTTGCATCTATGGAGAAGCCAAAATATATGTATCCAAAAAAAAGTCGCGTAGAAGAAATCTCCAAAAATTGTCAGATTTGGAGTACGCGATGGCAGCAAGGTGCATTTAACTCTATTCCTGCATTCATCGAAAGGGAGCTCGCAAAAAAATGACCAAATCCAACCTCCAAGATCTATCACTATTTAATAACGATGGTGCAATATTTATGGGTGCACAAAGAAGCATCGATCAATGCAGAGTGTCGCTATTAGGCGTTCCTTATGATGGAACTTGTTGCTTTAGACCTGGTGCAAGATTTGGTCCTTCTGCTGTTAGGGAAGATAGTTATGGAATTGAAACATATTGTCCGCAATTAAATTTAGATTTAGAAGATATAAATTTTGCTGATGTTGGTTCATTAGATATTCCCCTTGGAGATGCAAAGTTAACACTCTCTTATATAAAAGATGCTACAGATACTTTACTTAAAAATAATTTAAAACCTCTTGTTATTGGTGGAGAGCATTCAATAACAAGTGGTGTGATTCAATCAATAATTACTAATTATCCTGAATTAATTATGCTTCAATTAGATGCTCATGCAGACCTTAGAGATGAATGGTTAGGTAGTAAATTTAGTCATGCATGTACTATGAAAAGATGTTTAGAAATACTACCGAGTAAAAAAATCTTTCAAATAGGAATAAGAAGTGGAACAAAATCAGAATTTCTTGAAATGAATAATAATAAAAGATTAATTCATCACACTTTGGGAGAGAATGCAAAATCTTTAGAAGAGGCTCTAAAAAGTTTTAAAGGAACACCAATCTATTTAACTTTTGATTTAGATTGGTTTGATCCATCTGTAATGCCTGGAACAGGCACTCCTGAGCCAGGAGGTTATTTTTGGGGAGATTTTGCAGCAATAATAGATGTCATTAAATCTCATAACTTAATTGGTGCTGATGTAGTCGAATTATCTCCCAAGTTAGATAACACTGGTATCAGTAGCATCCTTGCTGCAAAAGTTATTCGTTCATTAATTATGTTATTGGACAAATCATCCTAAAAAATTTGAATTTCAATTCTCATTCAACTAATACCTTTCCAAAATCGAGTTGTTGATGAACAAATTTTTCAGAAATCTTTGGGAAATTAGTTTCTTTTTTTATCCAATGACCACAAGAAACAAATGAAGATATCTCAGAATGTATTTTTATCTTTCTAAGTTTGCACCATGAGAATGAATCAAAATGACTTGAAACACACTGATTGCAGCTCCTACAAGATCTTTTTGCAGTCATTAAGTCTTAACCCAAGACTCATAGAGTAGTAAAACTTTCCGGATCGAGCCACAAAGCATTAAATTTAGTTTTAGAAATTCTTATACGTTCACGTTCTCACTTGTGAATTTCTTTTACCGTTCAACAAAAAATGAAATTACTGCAAACTCCTCTTTATCAAGAATGCAAAAGATTAGGCGGTAAAATGGTCCCTTTTGCAAATTGGGAAATGCCTGTTAGTTTTTCTGGATTAATAGAAGAGCACAATGCAGTAAGAAAAAATGTAGGGATGTTCGACATATCTCACATGGGTGTTGTCCAATTAAAAGGTAAAAATGTCAAAAGCGCATTACAATATTTAGTTCCCTCAGACGTGTTTCGAATAGGACCTGGTGAAGCGTGTTATACAGTTTTTTTAAAAGAAAATGGAGGAATTCAAGACGATCTAATCATTTATGATCAAGGAATTTTAGATACAAAAGAAGAAAGTATAGTTCTAGTCATTAATGCCGCAAGAAAAGAGTCTGACATTGACTGGTTGAGTTCAAATCTTTCTGAAAAGGAAATCACAATATCCGAATTCATGCCAGAGGGTGCATTAATTGCCATCCAAGGTCCAGAATCAATCCATACGTTTGAGAAAATTCTTCAAGAGCCTTTATCGGATTTGCCACGTTTTGGTCACAGAACTATTACGTCTAATTCAAATATAATAAATTCTCAAGAATCAATTTTTATTGCCCGAACTGGTTATACAGGAGAGGAAGGTTTCGAATTTTTGTCATCGCCTGAAACAGCCAAATCCATCTGGAAAAGTCTAATTGCGTCAGGAGTAACTCCATGCGGGCTTGGAGCAAGAGATACATTGCGATTAGAAGCTTCCATGCATTTATATGGCAACGATATCAACTTAGATACAACTCCTTTTGAAGCTGGCTTGGGTTGGTTAGTTCATTTAGAAATGCCTAATGATTTTATAGGTAGGAAAGCTCTAGAAAAACAGGCCGAAGATGGAACACGGAAAAAACTTGTTGGTATTAAGGTAAAGGGTAAAGGAATCGCAAGAAAAGGATATCCAGTTTTATGCAACAGCGAAACTGTTGGGCAAGTAACTAGCGGAACTTGGTCTCCAACATTGAAAGAACCTATAGCTCTTGCTTATGTGCCTAGCGAAATTGCAAAAATAAATACTCAATTAGAAGTAGAAATTAGAGGGAAAAAACATTCTGCAATCATCGTAAAAAGACCTTTCTACAGAAAAGGTTTTTTGAGCAAGTAGAAACTGTGTTGTGCATAAAAGCCGGTCTTTGTGGGAAACTCATTATTCAAGATGATTGAAAATTTCATGCGCAATAAGACTTGTGGAGAATTACGAGCTTCCGCAATTGGCGCAAATGTTCAACTATGTGGTTGGGTTGATCGCAGGAGAGATCATGGCGGAGTAATTTTTATTGATCTAAGAGACCGATCTGGAACAATTCAAATAACAGTTGATCCAGATCAAGGTCAAGATCTTTTTAACATCGCTGAAAGTCTTAGAAATGAGACTGTGCTTCAAATCAATGGATTAGTAAGAGCAAGACCTGAAGAAGCTATTAATACAAAAATCTCAACCGGTGAAGTAGAAGTTTTAGCAGAAAATATAAAAATTCTGAATGCTGTTACTAGTTCACTCCCATTCTCAGTTTCAATTCATGATGAAGAAAGTGTTAAAGAAGAAACCAGACTGAAGCATAGATATTTGGATCTAAGAAGAGAGAGAATGAATAAAAATCTTCGATTGAGACATAACACAGTTAAAGCGGCTAGAAGTTTTCTTGAAAATGAAGGATTTATAGAAGTTGAAACACCAATTTTGACTCGCTCAACTCCCGAAGGAGCAAGAGATTACTTAGTCCCCTCACGTGTATGTGGTGGCGAGTTTTTTGCTTTACCGCAATCCCCACAATTATTCAAACAATTGTTGATGGTTGGTGGAGTTGAACGTTATTACCAAGTCGCTCGTTGTTTTCGTGATGAAGATTTGCGCGCAGACAGGCAACCAGAATTTACTCAATTAGATATTGAAATGAGTTTTATGGAGGAAAAAGAGATCATTGAATTAAATGAAAAATTAATTGTAAATATATGGAAAAAAATTAAAGGGATTGATCTCCAAACTCCATTTCCGAGGATGACTTGGCAAGAAGCTATGGATCGTTTTGGAACTGACAGACCTGATACACGTTATGGAATGGAACTTGTCAACACAAGTGATTTATTTTCCAAAATTGGATTTAAAGTTTTTTCAAATGCTATTTCTTCTGGTGGATGCGTTAA
>QCEW01000029.1 GCA_003280445.1 Prochlorococcus sp. AG-363-A03
TGCTCTAGTTGGTGCTTATGCAACAACAGGACAAATCATTCCAGGTTTCGTGTAATGAACAAAGAAACTAATTACTGGAAAACAGCAGAGCAAATGAATGGCCGACTAGCGATGATGGGCTTCTTTGCAGCTGTAATTAACTACGGAATAACAGGCTGGATCATTCCAGGAATTGTTTAAACCTAACTTTTAAAAATCTAATAAAAAAAGCCTCTTCTCTGTCATTACGGAAGGGGCCTTTTTTATTGCTTTGGGAGCACTAGGACTAGGTCGCAGGTTTGAATCCTGTCGCCCCGATCAGTCAGAGACAGGTTTCCCAGCCTGTCTTTTTTATTGTTAAATTCTGTCCTCAGCGAAAGCGGAAAAATCGGACAAAAGTAGACTTATTAAGGTAAAAAAGAGTTGATATTTTATTGGTCAAATGTTTTTGAAGAGTTTTCGAGTAATACATTTAATTCTAAAAGTTCTTCTTTTGTAAATTCGCGATATTTTCCTGTTGGTACGTCTAACTTAATATTCATAATTCTTAAACGCTTTAATGATTGTACTCTGTAGCCTAAGGACTCACACATTCTCCTGATCTGACGGTTAAGTCCTTGAGTGAGTATGATTTTAAATTTTTTAGGACCCAATTTTTTTACGAAACATTTCTTAGTTATGGTTTCTAATATTTCGACTCCATTACTCATCCTTTGAATAAAGTCTCTATTAATCGGACGATTAACACTTACGATGTATTCTTTTTCATGATTATTTCTTGCTCTGAGTATTTTATTGACTATATCTCCATCGTTAGTTAAAAAAATCAATCCCTCACTGAGCTTATCCAATCTTCCAATAGGAAAAATTCTTGTAGGATATTCAATGAAATCTATAATGTTGTCGTGTTCTACTCTTCTATCGGTTGTGCAAACGATCCCAACAGGTTTATTAAAAGCTAAGTATATATTTTTTTGTTTCGTTGATTTTTCTATTCTTTGACCGTCAACTTTTACTTGATCACCTTCCTTTACCTTTGTACCTATTTCTGGAATTTTACCATTAATGGCTACTTTTCCTTCTTCAATTAGTCTATCTGCGACTCTTCTAGAACAGTAACCGACTTCACTTAAATATTTATTTATTCTGGTAGCCATTTCGTCAAAGTCAAAGTTACCTTATATTTATTTTAAATATGCGGACAAATATTGCTTTATTTGTCATGACAAAATCTATAGAGCTAAGCAAAAAAATTAATTATAGCTTAAAACCTAGCGTTACCGATATTATGTTCGGTGATTTGGGTGCACTAGGTCGCAGTTTCGAATCCTTTCGCTCCGATCTGTCACAGACAGGTTTCCAAGCCTGTCTTTTTTAATGACTATTTTAAAGCGTGGATAAAACGTGGGCAAATTTCATCCGACACCACCTGATTTAACGGATATGGGCATAATGGACTTATGACTGACAACGAACCATTATTTTTAACGGTAAACCCAGAGATACCGTTCTGGCTGGCGAGGATGAAATATGCACGGTTCTCACATTTGTTGGAGGTTCTTGAGATCCAGATTCTCCCTCTTTATTCCAAATTGTGAATGTTGATACAAGATAAATTAAGCACGTTCATGCTGCTGAAGTTAATGAGATAGTTTCCACTTACGAGCAAGAAGTATAAAAAAGACTTGAATCGCCTACTGAAGGGCCAATAACTAACATCCTTCCAACGGTTGAAAATTATGAGAAACAAATTTGCAAAAAGAAATCGAGCTGGAATTAAGAATATTAACAAGAAAACCCTCTAGAAATTCCAATAACTAAAGGGGTTATTAATCGACTCTTACTAGATAAAGTCAATTATGTCTTGATGAGGTTTTGGTCTCATTTAAATATATAGTTAAAAATCAACCAGAAGATAAGCAAAGTTTGGAGAGCCCTACCTATGCGAACTTCAAGATTAAAGAAGTTGTTTTTACTTAGCCAAATTTTGAGGGATTACTACGGAAGTACCTTCAAATTAGATCAAGTGACAGTCATCGAAATCCTGTCCTCTCTTCGCAAATTGATTAAAAGTAGGTCAGCACTTTTTTGATAAACCAAACCATTAGTTAATCCTCCACCATGAGGATTTTCTTTTGATTAATATTGTTATTAATTTAATGGCGGCAATGATCAAATTGATTGGGAATTTTGTTATTGCTGCTGACACATGGACTGGGAATATCCAAAACGAGATGGATGCTAGATATGTTGAACAGTCATCCCTGACTAACCTTTTTACCGAGCATAAGTTTTGGGGTTGGGCTGGACTTCTTGCAATCTTCGTGGCGATTGCCGCAATATTTTATTTCCAATTTCAAGAATGGGAACAAGAAGATCAGCAACAAAAATAACTAATACAAACGAAGATTCTCATTATTTAACTGAATATTTTTCAGGTATCGAAAAGGGAGATTTCTACGAAGAACCAGTCCAGGGTGATTATCCAGATTGGTAAATTTTGAGCGCGGTTGTAAGTCGATTTATCTTGGGGCATAGGCCCCCATCTTTATGGATCAAATTTCTAATCCATCTACTACAGTCTTAGATCCAAAGAGAATGAAAAGAAAATATCCAGAAGCAAGGATCATAGTTCTTGATGACAACTTTAATTCGTTTGAACATTTAGCAAATTGTCTCGTGACTATCATCCCAGGAATGAGTGAAAAAAGATCATGGGAACTTGCCGTCGAAGTTGATAGGGAAGGTTCGGCGCAAGTATGGAGAGGCCCGCTTTAACAGGCAGAGCTATATCATCAGCAATTGGTCAGCAAAGGAATAACAGTGGCAACAATTGAAAAAGAATAAAATTTCTCACGTATATAGAAACACAAAAAAACAATGAAAAAACTCTTTTCTTTTTTCTTTTGGTCTTATTCTCTTGTTTTAACTAGGGGAGTAGGAAAGCACTACCTCAACCGAACATAATTAAAGGAAAAATCTTATCTAAATTGATTCAATTATATTCACCGAAAAGCTTTTCTTGATCTATCTGCATGACTTCAAACAATTACTCCACAGCAGCTAAGTTTCTAACTCTTTTCTACATACCTGCTCTAATCCTTAGATTAGTTTCATTTGATGTAGCTATTTCAGGAGTCGTTTAAAAATGTACGGAATAAACGTAGTAACAATTATTGCAAGTTTAGCTATTCCAGCAGGTTTGTTTATGGGCTTTTCATCAATCCTCTTGAAAAGACTACGTGAGTGCATGTAATGAATACCTCTACTCATATCAAACCACATGAAAATCTGGGTCGAAATAGGCGAGTTTATAAAAGATATTCTGTTTATTCCTTACGCTCGTTACTAGGCGAAGCCCAAATATACATATCTAAGTTTAAGTTTCTAGTCCTTTAACACAACTACTAATGATTAGTTTTTATTAATTCTTTGAATTTACGCTCTAGAGTTTTCGTGAAAAGTTCAGAATTATAAAGAGATGATGTACCTCTTGATTGATGCAATTTGGACTTCAGTTTTAAAAGTTTCTTTGGATCTCTCGCTATATTTAATGCTGTATCTTCATACTCTTTTTCATTGTAAGTAATTAGCTCAGTAAGTCCCATCGAGGTTAACAGGCTTGCAGAAACTCTCGCTGCGAAACTTTCTCCTATTTTTGTTAAAACTGGTAAACCTGACCATAAAGCATCAGATGTAGTTGTATGTCCATTATAGTTAAAAGTATCTAATCCTAAATCTCCAAGGGAATGTCTTAATAGATGTTCTTTTAATTGCAATTTATTGGCGAAGATTAATCTTTCAGAATCTATATTTCTATTTTCAGCTTCAGTAATCAGGTTTTTTACTGAATATTGATTTGATTTATATAACCAAAGAACACTACCTTTTATTTCTTTAAGCAAGTTCATCCAAATGTCAAATTCTTTTGGAGTAATTTTTTTATTAGCATTGAAACATGTAAATATAAATCCTTGCTCTGGAAGATTATATATTTTTCGATAAACAGGTACTTTTGCTATTTCTTTTTTATTATCATTACATTGATAACTATTTGGCATTCGTATTATCTTTTCAGAATAAAATCTCTCATATTCCTTTGGTATTAAAATATTATCCGCGATAATATAATCAATAGTATTTGCTCCTAAAGAACCAGGATAGCCCAGATAATTGATTTGTATGGGAGCTACTCTATATGAAAATATGCTCGTTCTACAATGTTGCGTGTAACCTTTAAGATCTATAGCTATATCCAATTTATCTTTTCTTGCTAATTCAACAGTCTCTTTCGTAGTTAATTGTTTTATATCTCTAAAAAAACATCCAGAATTCTTTGCTCTTGTAGTATATTTATCTTCATATGGAGTGAATGAGTATAAATAGATTTCGAACTCTGATTTATCATGTAATTCAAGGATAGAACCAATTAGATACATCGTCGCGTGTTCCATGAAGTCCGCTGAGAAATAACCAATATGAATTTTTTTCTTCTTATGGTAAACTAACTTAGAAGTCTTTCTAGTAAATTTATCTTGGTAAAATTTTCTAGATCTTTTTAATTGATTTAATGGATTATCTTCATAATAAAATAAACTTAGTGGATTTATTGATGACCCTTCAATCCCAAGATTTTTAATCCAATTAGCTTGAACTTCTTGATCACTCCAATCGCAGATCACTCCTTTGGCTTCAATTAAACCAGATTTTGCAATTGATAGTTTTTTATCGAGACTTATCGCTTTTTTGAAATAAATTATAGCTTCATTGAACTTGTTTAATTCTTTTAATATGACTCCTAGATTGTATAAAGCCTGAGGGAAATTAGGCTTTAATTTAATAGCTTTTCGAGTATAAAATTCTGCTTCTTTTAAATTTCCAACTTCTACTAAAATACTTCCCAAATTGTAATAAGCAACAGCTAAACCAGGATCCAATTCAATGGCTTTCCGAGTAGAGATCTCTGCTCCTTTTAGGTTACCAATATCTATTAAAATGCTTCCTAAATTTAAATGAGCAGTTGCATAATTAGGCTTAAGTTTAATAGCTTTACGAGTGGCCAATTCTGCTTCTTTTAGTTTACCTAGATCCTGATAAATGGTTCCAAGATTCGAATGAGCTTCTGCTAAATCAGGCTTCAATTCAATGGCTCTCTGAGTGTGTTGTTCTGCTTCTTTTGAATTTCCAAGATCTTTTAGTGTTTGTCCTAGATTGCAGTGAGCCATTACTAGGTTTGGATTAAGTTCAACAGCTTTTCGTTGTGATAATTCGGCTTCTTTTAGTCTTCCTAGATCCTGTAATATGTTTCCTAGATTAGAATGTGCACTTTCAAAGTTAGGCCTCAAATCTATAGCTTTACGTGTACATAATTCTGCTTCATTTAATTTCCCAAGATCTTTCAATGAAATTCCCAGATTGTAATAAGCATTTGCGAGGCATGGATTAAGTTCAATAGCTTTTCGTTGCAAGATGACTGCTTCTTTAGCGTTACCTAGCTCCTGAAAAATATTTCCCAGATTTGAATGAGCCTCTGCGAAATCAGGTTTTAGCTCAATGGCTTTGCGCGTGTATATTGCTGCTTCTTCTAATTTGCCAAGATCCTGAAAAATATTTCCCAGATTTGAATGAGCCTCTGCGAAATCAGGTTTTAGCTCAATGGCTTTGCGCGTGTATATTGCTGCTTCTTCTAATTTGCCAAGATCTCTTAAAATATTTCCCAGATTCAAATGAGCATTTGTGAAATCAGGCTTTAGTTCAATTGCTTTTCGCTGTAATAATTCTGCTTTTTTTAGTTTCCCTAGATCCTGAACTATAGTTCCGTAATTGGAAAAAACTCTTGGATCAGAACAACCTAAATCAACACAGTATTGATAATATTTTATGGCCTCTTGAATATTCCCTTGTGCATGAAAGTTTATTGCCTGGTTTATTATTTGGTTTTTTGATGATTTTGTCAGGTCATAAGGATGAAAAAGATTATTCTCATTAACTTCTTCTAGAGAAAAAGGCACTGGGTATGTTTTTAGATCATTCGGATTCTTGTTAAAACGACTTTTTTTACTTGAGCCCTCCATTTCTCTAACAACTTATACTGGTAATCCTAGTGACTCTATTCGTATTGGCTTTTAATTCATACCCCCAACGATGAAGTACCAAAAAGCTTACTTTGCTTGTGCTGGTAAATACTCTTAGTTCTTTGGACAAAATACTCATATGAACATAATAATAAAATTATGATCCTAAGATTCCATGAATATTAAAGTCCTAGGATTTGAGACTATTTCTAACATTTTTGCTATTCCAGCGATCACTAAAAAGGGGAGCTGGCTATGTATAAAAAGATTCCTTTCGTGTAACAAATAAGCCATAATAAGCGAATGTTCGTCTTAGCTAAAGTGTCTGATCTCATATTCAAGATAGATATCGGGATTAATGAAGTTCAGAAAAGTTTTCATTGCAAGCCAGACCAGACCGTATTAGAGGCTGCTGCAGATGCAAATGTGGAGCTACCAAGTTCTTGTCTTGTAGGCATATGTTGTACGTGTGCCGCTTTTCTCAAAGAAGGTTCAGTCGACATGGAAGCAATGGGTTTGAAAAGTGAATTACAAGATCAAGGCTATGTTCTTTTATGCCAGGCCTATCCCAAGTCAGATTTAAAAATAATTGCGAATCAATTTGATGCTGTTTGGGATCAACGATAAATTTAAATAAAATCCTAAAAATGAATTACAAGTAGAAAAAAGTTCTTTCATAACATGACTGTTCATCCAGATTACGAAATTAAAATCAACATAAATGAGTTGATAGAAAAAAGAATCCCTTGCTGCGATTTACGACATCATGAGCAGTGTTTAACAGAACAACAGGTTTCGGAAATAGCACATGATGTTAGTAAGGACTTAAATCTTCATGATATTTATAAGCAGGTTGATCAGCACATTATGAATTATGCAACTGCGGCTGGTGTAGATAATAAATCTCACTGGATTGAGCCAAATCTTCCTGATCTAGATAGAGATATTAAAGAAGAAGTCGGAATTGACTTTGATTAGTTCATATGTTTATGTAGTAATTAATATAATCAAATTATTAATATGCTTATATTAAAGAGAGAATTTTTTTAATGAGTGGAGACAACCAATATGTTTCTCAGCCTTTGAAGTTCTATTCAGAAGAAATGACAGAAACAAAAAGAATAGCAATAGCTAACTTAGAAAAGAAATTATTTCCTTTAGCTAATTCTGTAATTTATTTAGACCAAAAGCCCAATGAATCAAGTGTTGCAGAAGCTGCTTAAAATTATAAAGTAGAAACATTAATAGAAAATAGGAGTATTTCACTATTTCTATTTCCTTTGAAACTTCTCCTTTTTCATCGCTTCCCTAATTTTTTCTTCGTTTTCAGTAACTATTGCTTCAGCGCCTGTCTCCTCTTTTTGAGTTGAGATATGCCTTGAGGAGTATAAAGAACTTTTCGTATCGTTATTGCTCTGAACCTTAATCTTTTTGTTGAAAGATTTCAGTAAGTCATTGGATGAATTTCTAGCTTTTATTTCATGTTTACTAACTATTTCCTGTGCATCTCTTTCAATCTCTGGTGTTGAGGTATGACGAGAAGAATAGGAAGATTCAGTATTTTCGACTTTCGTTCCATCTCTAAAGTTATCTGCAATAGATTTCAATAATCCTTCCGCAAAACTTCGTGGACAACTAAGATCTTCAACCATTTCCTCTACTTGATTGTTTATATCCTTATAAACTGCTGTAATAATGTCTTTTTTTAGTTCATCAGTCGTATTCCAGTCTTCAGGCATTTGTATAAGCTATTAGAAATAGATGATCATGAATTTGATATTGACCCTACCAACTGATCTTGCAAAAATATTCCAAATGATACCTTTTCGTTGAATTAGTAATATTAACTTCTATTTGTAAATTCAATCTTTGACTTTTGTAGCTTATAGCAAATTCATTCAGTTGTTGATAGCTTAAGTTGGTTTATAAAGCACTAAGTGATAGACGTCTATCTGAATCCTTTTTAAGATGGAAATATCCTTTATTGTTCTTATATTACCTCTGATTTTCAGCTTATTTTTTGTTGGAGTTATTCCAACTTTAAATTTTATCTGGTCAAATGTTTTCAGACTTTGGTTGATTCTCCTTGTTATTCCATTGTTTTATTAGGTTTTTGCGATTACCTTCGTATATATAAAAGTACGATAGGTTCGTACACTTTGTAAATTTATAAGATTGTTGTTTATAAGTTAATTGAGCGATCATTCTACATATATCAAACAAGCATAAAACTGCTTCTGGGTTTTAGTTCTCTTAAAATTTACTTGGAGTCTGTGACAACAGAAATTCCATTTAAATGCTCTAAGAAGCACTCTTTATTGACAGCCTCTACTATCCACACGCTGACCCTTGCTGCCTTGCTTACTTTTATTCTCTCTCCATAGTTGGAGTTATGAACTGTGACTCTTTGCCGCAAAATATCAGTGACTTCACCATATTGATTTTGAGATTAAGAGTTATCACCAGGAAATCTTGAATACATTTCTACATTTATCTCTTGCAAGCCTTTCCAATAAAAAAAGAGCCTAGTTATGGTGTCCTGCAGACCTGCGTGATGGGAATCTTATCCATAGCTCTCGTCCTTTAAAGATTTAGCTGCACCATATTCAGGGCTTTCTGATGAAGTTTTGTTAAATAAATCTATATATGGTGTTATGAGATTTCGTAAGTTTCTGAGTCCTTACTAAGGTTTTTATGACTGGGTGATGGGTCTCAGTCTTTTGGTTCATAAAGGTCTAAGCATCGGTATTCAAATTGAGGCTGGACCTTTAATTATTTGGAAAAATTCTATGAATCTTGGATTGCTTTTTCTTGAATCAATTTCAACTGGAGTTATCACTTCAGGTGAGATGAATTGGGTGACATCAAATCAGCCTCATTTTTCACGTGTTGAAGAAGCGACAGCTTTGAAACTTGGTCGACTCTTAGATCGAGGCTTAATTCAAATTGGTTGTCGTATTGCTAAAAATTAACTATTCATTTACTACTGATAATAGAATCTCGACCAGTCAACTCTTGACATTAGAGATGATTCATAGTCTGGATTAATTATGATTAATGCTATTTTTAGCATTATGGATAGTGGTGATTATGCAGCAAATCCAACCTGCCTTTTGATAGGTTTCATCTACTTTGGTCATTTCATAACCGTTTTCATGAAAAGAACCGGAGTACATAAGATTTATTACACGGTTTAAGTCAATTTCTCTCTGGGACATCCTGATAAAGTCTTTTTGTTAACTCTTTATCACCTATGAGAAACCGAGTCTGCACTATGTCTCTTACAAGTTTAAAAATTGCTTGACGGTCATTTCTTATTCTTGCTTCTTGCGTTCCTACATGGCTTTAGATGACTTTGGAATTGATTTCTTTTAAGTGCCAATTTCGTATTGATCTAGCTTTGTGTATATACTTTTACAAAACAACCCATTTGGTAATCAGTATTTATGTAATACATGAGTAAATGATTGTTTTTTATAATGTTGAATTTAGGTTGACATTCGACTTATCTTGGAAGCATTACCCCCTTTTTACTAGATATGGGAGAAGCCAAAAGAAGAAAAGACTTGGGATTGCCTCCTAGAGAAAAAAGGGTAAAGAAGGAAGAAGAGAAAGTTGGTTTAATAAGTAATCTCTCAGCTAAATATCCTTTTTTGCCTTTCATTTTGGGAGGTGCCCTTTTGACTGTTCTTATTGTTGATCTTGTGAATTACTACAAATAAAAGGATGGATTGAATTGTTCTTTATTGTTTTTTTGAGCGAAAAACTTTAACCACTACGAAAGTTTTCTAAACACAGCACTCAAAAGTTGAAATATTTATTTCGATCTATTCAGAGCACATAAGCTGGCATAAAAGCGATTAGGGGTGAAGGGAAGCAGGAAAGGCTTGGCATTGAGCATTAAAACCTATTGTCAATCTGTATCTGTTGATACAAAAATGTTGCTCATTCCAGAAATGGAGTCTTACCAATGCCCCTTAGAAAGCCATTTTATGTAACTGATCATGGTGGATCAATTCATTGTATTGAAGGATTGTCAGGCAGAATCTTTAGAGCTTGCTCTGCAAATCAATGCACTTACACTGGTGATCTACATAGTGCAAAATCATATTTAGACTTTATTGAAAATAATACTATTAAATATCTTCCTTCAGGGAAAAAGAACGATAAGATCCCATTCCAACGCAAAACAACTCTTAAATGGAATCCTGATGGAAGTCTTTCCTCTTTAGATATGGCTAGGATATTGAGTCGTCTTGAGAAATCAAATTTGACTGAATGTGAACTTTCTTGCGAATGGGGAACCACCTCAAGCAAAGAGAATTAATTAGTGGATTGACAATTCTCTTTAGCAGTGAAAAATCTTTATCTATTACGGCTGTAATAAACTATATTGACATGTACGGTAGTTCCTGAATGAAATTACGAAGAAATTTAAACAGGGTTAGACACATCTTTCTTCTTATGAGTGTTTTTTTGGTGTCATAGTTTTTAATATAACTCTATAAAAGTGGTTTTAATTTATATTTATTATTAGTGACCTTTAATACTTATTTGGAAAAACATATTTGTTACGTGATGTTATCACTTTTATACGACTATTTTTAGGCTTTTTTTACTAGAGCATTTGCATCACTTTGCCAGTTAATGCAAATTATATAATTACATCAGAAAAATTCAAATCCTATCAGATTTTATACACAGTCTAATTACTTAAGCTTTTGCAATTAAAATCATATAATTTAGATAGTAGTCATATAAGCAAGGAACCCAACAGGAACGAAGAGTAAGGCTGCAATGGTAAAGCGAACAAATTTGCCTGTACCTGAATCTCTTGAATAATCAGTGAAATGCTTCGTGTTGTTCCACTCGGACCAATTTTTTGGGCTGTTTTTAGATGATGTCATTGTTAGTTAAGCAAATACGGTAGTACCAACTTCATAAGCACCAGCTAATAATAGAAGTGCAGGAAGATTCCAGAGAACGATTAGTTTTGCAGCAGTGGTTTTGTTGATTGCAAGCATGACTAAAAGTTTGGTCTAGGAGGTTAAAAAGATGAGTGAAATATAGA
>QCEW01000030.1 GCA_003280445.1 Prochlorococcus sp. AG-363-A03
GCTAGTAATAGTGCCATAAGAATAGAAGTTATTGCTATAGAAAATAAACCTCTGAAATTCGAATAAGAGAAATTGGGCCAATATAATTTAATAAGAAATCCAAAAATACATATTGGGATGCTGGCTACAAATATATAAGTAGCAAGTTTTGTATTATCATCTTTGAAAACATTGCGATGATTGAAAATCGACAAAAAGGAAGGAATAATCAAACCAATCTGATTTCGAAAATAATAAATAATAGCAATTGCGCTTCCTAATTGAATAGAAGCTGAAAAGGAGGCACCAGGATCATTCCATCCCAAAAAATAAGGTACAACTTTTAAATGAGCCGTACTACTGATTGGAAGAAACTCAGTACAACCTTGAATAATGCCTAAGAAAAATGATTTAACGTAAACAAATGCATAAGAACTAATTTCTTCAGGCATATTTAGAAAATAATAAAAACACAAGCTCGCTAAATTCGGGAAATATTCAATTAGTATAGATATGATTTCAAAAATAAATCATGGGTAAAAAGATCATATTCCCATTAATTCTTCTTCTAACATCCCTCGCCGGATTACAAGGAAAAGCTAAAGCAGATTACTGGTTAGTAATAGGAAGCTATAGACAAGGTCCTGGAGGGAAACCACAGGTAAGTGGTATAACTAGTCCGTCATTGTTTGCTATCCCCATCGGGACTGAAAGAATGTGCGTGGAGGCTGGAAAGAAGATTGAGAATGATATCTACAAACCTGTCTGGCAATTTGATAGCAGATGGACATGCATCAAAAATTCAAGTAATTAAGAGAAAATTTCAAGGTTAGTTAAAGATTGGATTAAAAAAATAATCATCTCTGCACATCATGAGCACATCCATCTCCTTCATAATCATCGCTATTGTAATACCCATTCTTAGTACCAAAAAAAACGGCAGATATCACAAAAGGTACAGCTACAAAAATTAAAAAATTAGATAAATTCAAAGTACTAAATCAATTTATATAAATATAATCTAACAAGAAAATCAATTTTATGAAATTAACAATCTTTATAAATAATTAAACTATCAAAAAAAAGAAATAAAAGATTAGCTAAATCTACTAAGTATAGGATCAACAGCAAACTCTATGATCATATAAGTTAGTGTAAACCAAGAAAGCATAAAGAAAATAAATAAACTTGGACCCTTGAGAAAAGGTTGAAAATAATTATTCGATCCATCGCCCTCTAAAAGAGATCTGCATTCTTTAACCTGTGAATTCGCTAGTCGATAATAGTCTGACCCAGGTAATCTATAATCAACATACATTTTCCTAAGATTTTTAATGAGTGTTTCAGGTTTTTCAGTAATTAAGAAAGCGACTAATTCACCAGGTCTTAAATCAATTCTTGTTCGTTCAAGGTTTTTAGTAAAACCGATATTGAATAAATCACCGTTTTGAATCAAATAGACATATGAAGCCATTTTATAGGCATGTGTAAGATTTATATTCAATGATAATAGGGTGAAAATATCATAAAAGATAAAAGTTTAACAAAAGATTATATAAATGAACAACATAATAAAAATTATAATATGTTACTTTAAATACATAAAATATATTAAAAATAATATTTAGTAGTATTCAGTTTTTCAATGCGTCGATTCTTATTGATTACGACTGTCGTATCTGAATTGATAAAAGAGAAAGATTGCTGAGGAATAGCTGTTTTAATCATACGTATAAAGTCAGATAAATTATCACCTTTCAAACCTGATCCTTTTAATTTAATCATTTCATTTTCTTGTTGAGATTTCCATAAAATCATATTATCAAAATTATTAGATTTAAGATGCCATATTTTATGAAATTTTTTCCAAATTTGAGTATATTCTTTCAGTGATTCTTGAATCAGAGTTCGATAATCTTTTTCAGACTGAGTTAAGGATAAATTAAATTTATCCTCTTCAAAATTATCAATTTTAAATAAATCTGAAACGGGAACACAGCCAACAAACCATCCTTCCAAGACTAAAACTTTAGCTTTTAATTCAAACCAACCTGATCTATCTCCTTTTCCGTCTCTTAAAGACTTATCAAAAGTAGGACTGCTTAAAACACCAGTTTTCAAAAAAGTATCTAAAGATTGATGCAATAAATCTAAAGAATGACTGCCTGGGAACCCTCTAGGAACATTCCATGGATTACCCTTCATTGCAAAATCCATTTCTTGCCCAGGCAAATAAAAATCATCCAAAGATATAACTTTAATATCTAGAGATAGTTCTCTAGCTACACTATCAATCCAATAGCCAAGAGTAGATTTTCCAGATCCAGGAAGTCCAGAAAAACCTATTATTATAGGTTTATTGATATTATTTATATAATTTTCTAAAAGAGAGAAAAATGGAAATGTCAAGGACCATTTCCAATCAGATTTTTGATTAGGTATCCAATATTTATCAAAAATGGATTGAACATTTACATCAGACCATTGTTGATAAAAGAGCGAAGGGTTAATAGACAATCCTTCGAGAAATAAACGATAATTATCAAGAGGAAAAAGAAAATCATCCCTTATATCCTTTGGAAAAATATGATTAAAATTATAATTAATATCTTTATCTCTCATAAATCCTTAAATTCACGAATAGCATCTTCAACACTATTTGACCAGCCCACTGCGTGAGGAGCATTTGCTAATCGAAAAGAACCGTTATCAATACCATTCTGTAAATACTTATTTGGACCATTTTTACCAGGAATAACAATAGATATATCAGCATATTCAAGTAAAGGGAGATCATTTTGCGAATCGCCAAGTGCAATAACCTTTACATCATTGTTCTGCTGAAAAACTTTCAATTTATTAACAGCTTCACCTTTATGACTTTCACTAGAAAGCAAATGACTCATTCTATTTCCTTTAAAGACATGAACGTTATAAGAATCACAAATAAGCTTTACTTTTTCAAAAACATCATCAGGAGGATTTAAGAAAGGAACACTCCAGCACCTATCTAGAGCTCTATTAATACCTTCATCAGATAAACCAGTAAGTTCAAATATTTGCTTTTTGCTTAAATCATTTAATGGGGTTAAGTGGTAATTAACTTTTTTAGATATATTAAATAAAATAATCTTTAATTCCGTATAACTTTTCCCTAAGATCAATTCCCATTCTAAAGATTTTTTTTCATAACACCCATAAATAGCCGCTCCATTTTCTACAATAAAAGGATCTGTCAACTCATTCTCTTTCCTAAAATATCTAACTTCAGAAGCAGTTTTACTTGTACAAGGTATTACAGGAATATTCATTTCTGCTAACATTTTTAATGTTTTTTTGGCAGGAGAAATATCGTAATCTTCATCCATCAATGTCCCATCGAGATCAGTAACAACCCAATATTTAGAATTATTTTTCATAAGGCTAATCAGCTAACGTAAGCCAAACTACTTGATAAGGATTAAGTTTGAAAGTATCAGTATTCAAATAAGAACCTGTAATATTATCAAGTAAACGTTTATCAAAGCTTACTTCTAATGAATTAAGTTCATATAATGGAGAAATACTTAAAAATTTACTAGACATATTACAAATAACATAGACACTATCTTCAGCCAAACCTCTTTGAAGAATTACACAATTAGCTATATTTGTAGATATACATTTCATACTCGCCTCCGGATGAAAAGCTTTAAGTCTTGACCTAACTTTAACTATATGAGTGAGGTATGAAATATTTTTACTAGCTGGAGAATCAAAGTTCTTAAGTGACTCAAATAATTTATTGGCTTCAAATTTTTCTCGATTTAAATCTCTTCTTTGCCCTGTTTTTCTAAAAGAATCAAGATCGTTAGGAGACGCTAAAACAGCTGGAAGATAAAAAGCTGGAACACCTTTTATAGATAAAGTAAATAGTTGACTTAGCAAAAAACGTTCAAATTGATATAGGGTTATGTCAGGTCCTTCGTTAGACATTGCACTCCACCAACTAATATTTAATTCATAAGGTTGATCTTCTCCATTTGACAGGCGGCGATGACTAACTAATCCTCCGCGTTTCTCTGATTCAACCAAGAGATTATGAACTCTATTGTCGTCCATAATTCCTTCTAATGCTCTCAACCCAATACCATCATGTGAAGAAGTGAAGTTGAGCAGAGATGTATTCCTTGGCAACTCATTCCAATTAGATAACCAATTATTCAATAAATCAGTTTTACCGGTATAAATAGCTTCTAATAACAAAGGAGGTAGAGTAAAATTATAAGCAAGATTGGCTTCATTACCATCAATCAAATAAGAAAGATTTTCTTTTTCTGGAACATTAGTCTCGGTAATTAATACAGCCGAAGGCTTAATAATCTTCAAGCATTTATTTAAAAGCTTAACTATTGAATGTACTGGGTCTAAATGTAAACAAGTCGAATATGGCTCCTTCCAAATAAATGCAATTGCATCAAGTCGAATCCAGTTAGCTCCATTAGAGACATATTTAACCAATAATTTCAAGAACTCAAGAAAAATATGTGGATTTTTCCAATCAACATCAATTTGATCTGGCCCAAATGTTGTCCAAACTTTCCTAAAGCCATGTTTAGTCTTGATATTAGTGAAGAGAGAAGAATTTCTGGGCCTAATAACTTTCTCCCAAATATCAGTCTCAGAGGGAGCAACTATGTACGATTTACCAGGATCCTCAGATTTTATAAATTGATGAACCCATGGATGAGAAGAAGAGACATGATTTAGAACAAGATCTGCCATTATTTTGTGCTTACTTGATAAATCTTTTAAATCATTCCAATTTCCAAAAGTATCTTCAATTTTTTCATGATTTGAGACAGCGAATCCTCCATCACTTGTAGAGGGAAGAAATGGTAAAACATGTATGACTGAAGAAAGACCACTTAATCTATTTTTTACGAATTCAGTTAATGTTTTTAAAGTTGATTCATCTTTCCTATAAATTGAATCTGGATAAGTAATCAAAACAACACTTGAAGAATCCCAAATTGATTCAATCTCTAATTCATCAATGTCCTGGTTAACACGAAATGGATCGAGAATCTGCAACAATTGTGACCACACTGAATTGATTTCTTGTTCAGAGTGTTCAGGATAAATTTTTCTGAGAGACAATCTCAGCTCATCTAATTCACTATCCAACTCAGACACTCTTTAAAGGAAAACAATCATCTCTACCTCATCGTAGCTCCCCCCTTGAATCTGTAAAACTTTTTTCTTGAATGGACTTTCAGCAGGGTTTAATCACAACTATTCATGAGTACGGACTAGCAAAAGATCCAGTATCTCAATTAAATACAGACCTATTAAAAAGGCCAACATCAATACTTATTCCATGCCTATTCGATGAGTTCAATAGGCCAGCATTAAAATTAATAAGAGCCACTTTAAAGGAATTAAAGAATTTAAATCAGTTAGTCATAGCTTTATCTGCAGGGAATCGAGATGAGGTAGCGAAAGCCAAGCATTTCTTTAAGGAAATGCCATATCCAGTTCACGTCCAATGGACTAACAGTCCAGCGGTGATTGAATTGCTAAAAGACCAAGAGAAAAATGGTCTAGATCTATTAGGTGTTCCAGGAAAAGGATGGGCTGTATGGCAAGGAGTTGGTGTTGCAACAAAAAACTCTGAAGTTGTAGCACTTTTTGATGCTGATATCAGAACATTCAACTCTAATTATCCAGCAAGAATGCTGGGACCATTACTGGAAAAATCAAATGGGATTTCATATGTAAAAGCTTTTTACAGTCGTTTATCACTTGAGACAAATGCACTTCAAGGTAGAGCTACAAGATTATTTGTAGGTCCACTTCTATCAAGTTTGGAACAATTGATGGGGAATGCCCCATTCCTTCAATATTTACAGTCTTTTAGATATCCACTAGCTGGAGAATTTGCTTTTACTACAGACTTAGCAATGAATTTAAGAATCCCATGTGACTGGGGCTTAGAGATAGGACTTCTCTCTGAAGTTTACAAAAATGTAAGGATATCAAGGATCGCACAAGTAGATCTGGGGATTTTCGATCACAAACACAAAGAAATAGGTTCAAAGGCAAATGAGGGCCTCCAAAAAATGTCAACAGAAATTCTTTCAAGTGTTTTACGAGGTTTAATGGAACACGAAGCAAGAACACTTACAAGTTCTCAATTAGCAAACTTGGAGGTTTTATATAGAAGAGCAGGAGAAGACAGAGTTAAACAATTTAGTTTAGATTCCTCAGTTAATCAATTGCCCTACAGTCGACATAAAGAAGAACTAGCAGTTCATACTTTTGGAAAACTATTAAGACCTGCAATAAATAAATTCCTAGAATCACCTGTCAAGCAGCAATTGCCTTGCTGGGCAAGGGTTTTAGACTGTGAAAGTAAATTGCAAGATGATTTAGAAAAGGCTGGATGTATATAAAAAACTAATAACAAATAATTACTCATAAAAAGGCTTTAATTAGTAATGAAATACCAACAGAAAAAGAAACTAATTCAAAAACAACCTTAATAAATTTCGACCCTTTAATTATCGAAAAATAAGCTCCAAGATAACCACCTAGAAGTGAACCCAAAATCAATACAGGGATATAACTCCAAATAATATTGCCCTTCAATCCTAAGGAAAGTGCGCCAATACCATTCCAAAAAATTCCAACAAAAATCAAGGTATAAGCCACCGCCACAGTAAAAGATAAATCAAATATTGTTATCATCCAGATTGTCACAAATAGACCAGTACCAGATGAAAGATAGCCATTGAAGAAACCAATTATAAAAAGGCCTAATGAGCCAATTAGTATCCTTAAATTATTAATTCGAATTTTTTTATTTAAACTTCCAAGGTTTTTTTGCTTAATTGAGTAAAAGCTAAGAAACAAAGTCAAAAAACCTAATAAGGTAGTAGAAAAATTACTAGGTAAAATGGAGGAAAAATGTGCCCCTAATAAAACTCCAGGAATCCCAGAAGTTAATATTAAAAAAGCGTATTTTATATTTAAGCTATTTCTCTTTAAGTGAGGGACTGAAGCCCCAAAGCCTAGTGCAACACTGGCAACTTTGTGTGTTGCCAAAGCTTTTGAGAAAGGTAAGCCAAAAAACAAAAGAGCTGGCAGTTGTATTAAACCTGCACCACCTCCAGATAAAGCAGAAATAAAATTGGATAAAAAAGATATAGATCCCAATAAAATTTGGTAACCAAAATCATTATTTAACATATAAATCTAAATTATATATTTAATACAAAAATAACCTCTTATATATTGAACTAAATATTCTTAATCATTTCCCTTCTAATAAGGTCAATACAATTTGGGTGCTCATGAATATACCTATTAAATTCCATTGCAAGTAATCTAGCTTCATATGCATCACATGCATAAAAGCAATTCTCAAGACGTTGATTATCACAGTTTCTATAGTGAACTGTGTAAGGCCTTAAGCTTGAAAGTGGGATTTTAAATTGATTTTGATTCATTTTCAATTTATATTCCTATTTCAGTTATGCATCCATTTAAAAGATATTTCTACGGATGTCTTGTAACCAATATAAATTAAAATTTATTTAGAATTCGAATTTGAATTGAAATTCGATTTATAAAAGATTAAATAAATTAGTAGAGATTGTCCACATGATCAAACTATCTGAAATAGATCTAGGATCTGCTCTTTTATCAATTTTCATTTTAATTGGTTTCATAGCTACAGCTTTTGTCTTTGTAAGGCTAACGATTATTGGAGTTAATTATATAAAGGTAAATTATTTAAAAAAAGAAGAAGAAGGCCAGGAAAAAAAGAAAACCATGACCGAGACCAAAGGGTTTTAATTCATTGTATTAGCTAAAAACCGAAGATAGGCTTTTCAGCACATAAAAAATCATTAGTACATGTATGGTGAATTCATCAATTCATCAAATATGTTAATTTAGTAAAATCTAAGGATATTTATAATGGAAGTAACTCCACTAATCCCAATTGGTGAAAAAATAAAGGTAGATAAGTCGAAAATAGAAGATCTACTGCCAAACAAATTATTGGATGACTTACCTCAAATAATAAATGGTGTAATAGTAGATTATAAGATGACAGATGGTATGGGTATTGGATATGTATTAATAACTGAAAACAATCAAAAAATATGGGTCTTCAACACTGAACTAAGTGAACAGACAAGAGGAGAATATAGGATAGAAGATACGAATAAATTACATAATCGAAGGAATAATAGTCTTATATTAGGAATATATAAAGTTGATTACGAGATAAATGGAAATAGGAATATTAAAACGATAGCAAATCCAATCAATCTAATTAACTGGATAATATTTACTATGAAAGATGTTTTTTAAACTACTAATCAACTTGCCGTTTCATGATAAGAAATAACATTTTTCCAATTTTAATAGTTTCGAAAAGTTCCCATCTCTCCAGTCCCTTTTTATTTAGAAATTTACTTAGTTGAATAGCAGGATGCTCAGAACCTTCATTTTCCTGATATTGCTCGGGGAATTGGTCTTTAAGAAAATCTGCACTCAGTGAACCTTTAAGTTTTTCACTTGCAGCCTCAGGATCGCTTGCTTCTTCAGGTTTGCTTGATGAATCGTCTACGTTTAGATGAACTACATGATATTCCCACTTCATAAATATAATTTAAGATAATATTTATTATACATAATTCAACTATAAGGGAATTTGATATTTTCAGATTTCAAAAAAGTTAAAATTCAGACATTGAATCAAAAAAATATTAATATGTAGAAAATGAATTAAACTCATCGTGGAAGGATTTGACCCAGCGATAAATTATGGTCCAAATGATGCAGGTATCTCAGCATTAACAATAATTCTAGGTATATTTGGCCTAATTGCTATTTCATGGCTATTTGGAAAAATATATGCACAAGTAGCTAATATTTTTGAGAGCAAAAATAGAAATGATACCTAGATAAAAATATATTATAAGAATTTATATCTTTGAATATAAAAATATTTCAATACAAGTTTTTTTGAATAAAGTATTAACTCAATATAGTTATGAATTATTGCGAACTAAAATAACAAACCGATATAAGATGTAGTATTTTGTTAATTATCTATTAATCTTTACTTATGTTTGCTTCATTGATGGTTCATGATTGGGCCACTCCATTAAATCTATCCGCTCCAATTGCTGGCATACTTACTATAGGTGGCTTTATGGGCTACTACAGTTTATCTAGGAAGTTTTAAAAGTTATACCTTAAAGAGTGAAGAAAACATATTTATAAGCTAAAAATGAATAAGTTAAGCTGGATAGAATTTGATGAATGCAAAGATTCAATATATAAGCAATGCAAAAATAAAAAATTTGAAGGAGTTTATGGATTCCCTCGTGGAGGTTTATGTCTTGCAGTTGCATTAAGTCACTCGCTTGGGCTGCCATTATTAGACGAGCCTAAAAACAATTCACTCATAATTGATGATATTTATGATACTGGTTATACACTTGAGAAAATAAAACATATTAAAGGTTCAGAGACTCATGTCTGGGTGAGCAAAAAAAAACCAACTTGGTGGAATTCATATAGATATATAGATAATAATGAATGGATTGTTTTCCCTTGGGAGAGTATAAATGCAGCAAATAAAGATAGAGATTTATATTATAAATCTAGATAATCTATTTTCACCACATTAAATCATTAGATTGATCTAGTCTAAATTTCTTATTAACTGGCCTAAAGCTCAATAATCCATCTAATTTAGTAGCAAATTCAAAAATATCACCTTTCAATCCTATATTAATATATTTATTATTTTTTTTTATTTTTTTTCTTAAGTTCAATAAACCTATATATTTTTTCCATAGAATTTGATTACTATAATTATATGCCCATAGATCAAAGATATCCTCAATGAGGTTAATAGGAATCTCGGAGGAATAACCTGTATTGTAATTATCTAATCTATATTTTTCATATTTCGAATCTAAACAAAGGATCTCTAATGTTGTATTAATTGCCGCCTTAACTGCTATTGCTGCCTCAAGACCAAATAGTTCTTTTCTATAGCACTCAAGCAATTTACTACAAAGAGAATTAAAAATGTTATCCTCCTCTGTAAAGTCAACAACCCAAAAACCTACTCCCTCACTCACACCTGATGCCAAATATAGATTAACAGATTTAGTCATTAATTAAAGTCTATAGACTCTATGAATAAATAGGATTTAGAAAAAGCCAATTTAATAAAAAGAATCTAACTATAAAATAATAATCTTTATGTACTTAAATTGAAAAAAAATTTTTTATTGCAAAAATAAAAATAACTTCCCAAATAAATGGACAAAGTAGTCTCGAGTAAATCCATCGGTTATCGAAAAAGCCTTGGCCCTGGAATCCTTTTAGCTGCAGCATGCATAGGCGGATCACACCTAATGTCATCGACTACAGCTGGGGCTAAATTTGGATTTTCGCTTATTGGCCTTATTTTATTGACAAATCTAGTTAAATATCCATTTTTACTTGTCGGAACAAGATTTACAGCTGTTACTGGATTATCACTTTTAGAGGGATTTCAAAAACGTAATAAATTCTATTTACCAATATATTTAATTGTTGGTTTAATTACTGGAACCTTTACTATCTCTGCCGTTAGTTTTGTTACGGGTCTCCTTTTAAAAAATATAGTAATATTTTCATCCTTCCCTCCTCTAGATTTAGCTATAGGCATATTAATAGTCTGTTCATTAATATTATTTATAGGCCAATATAAAGCTCTTGATAGGATATCTAAAATTCTTGTGTTCTTGCTTACAGTATTAACATTTTTTGCTGTTATATCTCTACTTATTAAAGGCCCTGCTGGAGACGTCAATATTTCATTCTTGAATAGCAGTCCATCTCCCTGGACTCTCTCAAACCTTGGTTTTCTAATTCCTCTTATGGGTTGGATGCCTGGTCCAGTAGAGCTTTGTATATGGCCATCACTATGGATGTTTTCAAGAGCCAAAGAGACGGATCACACCGCTACGTTAAAAGAAGCAGAATTCGATTT
>QCEW01000031.1 GCA_003280445.1 Prochlorococcus sp. AG-363-A03
AGACTAGTCATACCAAGGGTTCTCATTGTTCTCAATAGGCTTGCGTTCTAACTTTATTCTAACTTTCGACTAAATTTTGTTGGCGATTTTCATATACAACAATATGAGTCCCAGTGGGAGCAAAATTGGCCAAAAAACAGTGGCAAGCATTACTACTACCGCTCCCAATCCCATAAATGTTCCTAGGCCAAAAAAAAGCGCAAAGATCGCAAAAAGTATTTGATCAATTAAACTTTCTTGTTTTTTGGCCGGAGGTCTTGCAACCGGACGTAATGGTTCTGGTGACGTTCTAATTATTTGCTCAAATCTCTTTTGTTCTTTCCTTGCCATATATAAAGCGTGAGCAGAACTATCTTGCATCGTCTTGTCTTGGTCTGTGTTTTTCCTCTTTCTCATCTTTATGACTTGCTCATATCTTTTTGATTCGTTGTTGATGAGATTCTTGATCTCCTCTACTTCTTCTACCTTTAGATTGTTTAGCCATTCGGTACCAGGAAGATTCTTCGACTTGTATTTACGCAACAAGGCTTTTTCTAATCTTCTTGGATTGGCAATTTTCTTTACACACAGAGCTTTGCATTCTGTCTTGACCTTTAAATCTTTAGATCTTCTTTCCCAGTCGAGCGTAATTCCTATTTTATGTGACCCAGAATTATGCCTGATGAAATAGATAGTTCCATATTGTGCTTTCTCTGGTCTGTTAGCTCTCTTGCCCATTCGCTATCTCTTACCTAATACGAGTCTGATTGCGATTTTTTATCTAACACTAGATTGTCTAGTTTTATGTATAGGTTTTCA
The DNA here is from genome assembly GCA_003280445.1 of Prochlorococcus sp. AG-363-A03. Lineage (GTDB taxonomy): Bacteria > Cyanobacteriota > Cyanobacteriia > PCC-6307 > Cyanobiaceae > Prochlorococcus_B. The sequence continues at coordinate 799 of QCEW01000031.1, forward strand.
ATGCTTTTTGGCTTTCTAAACTCTCCTATCTTTCATTCTAACTTCGTTCTACTCTTCTAACTTACGTCTAACCGCGATTTTTGCTTGTAATCGATTGGTATAACTGGACGTTATGGAGTTTTTATTCAACGTATAAGCGTCCAGTCATAGCAGGGGTTCTCAAAGGTTAGAAGAGGTGCTATTCTAACTTTGTTCTAACTTTTTAGATCAAATATCATTGGTTATCAACGGATTCATAGTTGATTTCTGAGACACTAAGGCGTGAAGAGAGTGCAGTCTTACTGTTGATCAATAAATATGCTAGTAATCTTTCTCTTATCTATAAACTTACAAATATAACCTATTAATCTTGCGCTAAATCGACCAAAGGGATTTGATAGAGACAAGCATTTATCAAGGTAATTAATTTTTTCAATTCTTTGATGTAAGAAATTGTACTTGCCTCGAGTAATTAGTAACATTTTGACAATTTCATGCATCTGATTATATATAGGATATGTATTATTATCTCTCAAACAATATTCTAATTCATGCAGCTTGTTAGTACTATAATATTGAATTTTAATATAAAATATTTTTAGCTCTTCTGAGTGTGAAAACATAACTAGCTTGGATGAAATTTTTTATATAATTGATTTTCTGAAAGTTCTATTCCGAAACAAACAACATTATCAAAGTCACCTGATGAATGCATATCTGACATATAATTTTTAATTTCTGAATCATCAATATTCATCCCAAAGTTATTACAGTAATCTGATAAGACTCTCATTGCTCCTTCATGATCAAATAAGAATTGCTCGCAAATCTCTGACAAAACTTCACTCTTTAAATCTTTTATCATTTCTTTGAATTGAATAATATTACTCATTAAAGGAAGTCGAAGATATAATATTATTGATAATCAAAAAAGAAAAAACTTGCAAAGCAATTATCACTATCCAATGTATTAGGATGACATCTGTCGATGAAACATATGCAACATTTTTATGTTGTATTGAGTATTGGTTTTGGTGTTTATAATGTCTTTGTGATGGATCTTTCTGAGAGTGCAGATGTTTACTCACTTATCTCTGTAGGTGCTATCGATAAATGTCTAAAGTCATTAGCTTCTGTTGCTATTTCTTAGTGTTGGTAATGAAAAGCAAATAGGTATTCGAATTTTAATTGGGTTTATCGTTTAGCTATATTTCTCTCATTGTTTGACTGTTCTAACTTTGTTCTACTCTTCTAACTTACGTCTAACCTCAATTTATGCTTGTAATCGGTTGGTATGACTGGACGCTAAGGAGTTTTTATTCAATGTATAGCAGACTAGTTGCCGCAAGGGTTCTCTGTATTCTCAATAGATCCTTATCTAACTTTTTTGTCTAACTTTTTCACTATTTTTTATTAAATTTGTCTCGTCTGATTGTCTGGTTTTGTTCTGATTTTTCGATTATGAGCTCTTTTGAGAAAGTAATTCCCCTAGAGAAATACCACTTAATAAGATTAGATAGTTCATATTTTAATTCATATCCATAGTAGACGTTTCGTTTATTTAGTTGTCTTTTCTTCCCATGGAGCTGTTTTATATCTTTTTAAAAGGGTCTCTATAAGATTCCATGAGTACTTTTCGTAATCTCTCAAAAAGTCATTGAAATTTTGTGCAGCACAATTATCAGCTCCGTCAGAAATAACACGAACTATCAGCCAAGGCACTCTTTCCTGATAGGCAACCTGAGCAACCGCTGCTCCTTCCATCTCAACAGCACATAAGCCTGGCAGCTCTCGAGAAAGATTATCGATTAAGGATTTCTCAGCTACGAATCGATCTCCTGTCGCTATTAAACCAGTTTCTACTTTCCCAAAGTGCTTGCATTTTTTTTTGGAAATTGAATCTTTAATAGCATAGCTAGCCCATTCAATCCATTTATTTATTGCAGAGATTCTCTCTTGGTTAAGAGCTGGAATGACATATCTCGGAAAAAGAGGCCTTGCATCCATATCATGTTGGACCAATTCGGTTGGGATAACAATGTCCCATTGCTTAAGTGTTGAATTGGCGGCGCCTGCGACTCCAGTAAATAAAATAATATCTATACTTTTTTCCTTAAAGTATGTGCCTAGAAGTCTTGTCGCTGCTCTTGCAGCACTAACTTTGCCCCATCCACTCCATGCAACAGAAATGTATAAAGAAGGATAATTTTCTCCATGCTCATACCATTCTCCAGAAGTGATTCTTAGATCTCCCCAATGTGTCTCAATCGGATTTTGCAAATTTTCTAAAGTTGCGCCTATTTCCTCAGGCATCGCACACAGCAGTCCTATGTGCGAAGGATTAAAAGGTGGCTTTTTCAATATTTTTTAAGTACTAGATTGTTCTAATAATTTAGCGACTTAAGCTAACAACGATTTTTTTATTTATAACGTTGGGTTCTCAATAGAGTCTTGTCTAACTTTTAAGCACGTTTTGCTGGTGAAGTCCTTAATTGATAAATCATAGAAAATGATTTAATTCTTGCCTTAAGGAATTGATTTTTATGGAGAAAATATAGATATACTAGAAGAAATATAAAAAAAAAGATGAAGAGTGAAGACAAGTCTCAGTTGAACATTAAGATTGATCCGAAACTCTTGCTTAGATTGAAGTCTAAGGCAATTAAGAGTGGAAAAACACTAACAGCTTTTATCACTGAACTATTAGAAGAAGGTTCTATCAAAGCGAGCGGTGATATTGAAATCCTTGAAAAGAGACTCTTAAGAATAGAAGAACAACTTAATTTAAAAGATAATTTTTGGTCTGAAAAAAAAGAAGATTTAAATCAAGCTAAGTGTATTTTTTCTGATAGTGGAGCAAAGAGATATGGTGATGTTGCTAAAGAATTGTTTGAGTTTCATCGGAAAGAAAAGAAACTTTCTTTGAAAGATGCCATCGCAGAATTATCTACTTGCCTTGGTCATTATGATAGTCAACCTGAACTAGTCTTTGAACTCCTCATGGGAAATCATGAATTAACAGGTTTAGAAATGACAGATGCCTATAGGAATGGGTCTTGTGGAATGAGAAGTGCTCTATCTGAATGGACTAACAGCTCTTTAGAGCCATTGAATGAAGCTTTTCTAAACGCTGTGGAGGTTAAAAATCTTGTATGACTGAAAATGGATAGGATTACTGCAAGTTTCGTATCCAGCTTAAGTTGTTCTAACTTTGTTCCTACTCTTCTAACTTACCTCTAACCGCGATTTTTGCTCGTAATCGATTGGTATGGCTGGACGTGATGGAGGCTTTATTCAATGTATAGCAGACTAGTCATCCCAATAATTCTCAAGGGTTAGACAAAACGCTTGTCTAACCTTTTTGCCTAACTTTTTGAGACGTGAGGTTGGTTTTTTTGAGACAGGGTGTCTAAATAATCAAATATCCAGGTAATAAAACAATAATGATTATCGTTTTCGTATCCAGTGTATATTTTTTTACATTGATTTGTGTGCTGTATGGCCAGCAATACGTGGCTGATTTCAGGATCGCCAGGCTGTGGCAAAACGAATTGGATTCTTGATAATCTCAAGTCACACAAAGGTCGTTGTGGCTTTTTGCGTCTATCTGGTTACGGAGATATTGATCTACAGCAAGTAGCTTCTACAAATATTGACTATGCCTTTCTTAAAGATCAAATTCCTCAATTAATAGATTTATCAAGGTCCAGTGCAGACTCTATTTCGCAGCAAGATGATTCTTTTATATTGATTGAGCTTCCTCAGTTTCGAATTCCTAAAGAGCTTGGTTTGGCTGGAATTGATCCGCGCGTAATCAAACAACTTGCAACTTTAAACCTTGAACCAGATAAATACCTTCATTTTGGACGTGATAGGGAATTACCCATTAATGACACATTAAATTTCAATCAAATTGAATCATGCAGGTTCAAGCTTCATCGGAATGTTTGGGATCCACCTAGTCTGAATACCTTTTGGTTCGAGCTGGTAAATGGTGCTTATGGAGATGTTTATAGAGCTAAAGCCTTGATGAATATCCCCGATGGTAGATCTATGTTCTTTAACTGGATTGTTAGCCAAAAAGGTTCGCAATTTTTACCTCTTAATACTGTCTCACCTCCTAGTGGTAGACCTACAAGAATATCTGAACTTGTTGTTCAAGGGAAAAATCTTGACTCCGTACGAATTGAATCAACTATTCAGCTTTGTCTCTTGAATGATTCAGTTTTGGAGCTTCATCAAGCCCCTCTTAGAGATACACAAATGCAGCCTAGTTATTCAACTTGACGATATGAAACATGCAGTAATTTCTTGTTTACATGCCAATCTCTCAGCAGTGGAAGCTGTGCTAGGTGATATTGATCGGCAAGGAATTGAGACCATTACATGTCTTGGCGATCTTGTTGGCTATGGTCCTCAGCCAAATGAAGTTGTTGAGCTTATTAGAGATAGGAAGATAGAAACCTGTCAGGGTTGCTGGGATGAAGACATAATTGAAGGTCTTGATGCTTGTGATTGCAGCTATCCATCTCAGCTTGCAGAAAGGCGAGGGCATATGGCTCATCAATGGACAACGGAGAATTTGACTGATGAAAACAAAGAATTTCTAGCTAGTCTCCCAACCTCGATTAGAAGAGGTAGATCGTTATTCGTACATGGAAGTCCCAACAGTCAGCATGAGTACCTGCTTCCAGATATGGATGCATTCGCAGCATTAGAACGAGTTGAGATGAGTGGAGCCGATACTTTGTTTTGCGGTCATACTCATCTCCCATATGTACGTGAATTAGGGAATGGATCAATTCGCGTAAATATTAAAAATGCTTCCGATCGTGAAAGAGAAGAAATAAAAATGACTTTACCTATTAGAAGAATTGTAAATGCCGGATCTGTCGGAGAACCTCGTCATGGAGGAGTAAATGCTACCTATGTTATTCATGACGATATAAAGAATGATGTTGAGATTAGAGAAGTTGCTTACGACATTGATCGAACATGTGAGGCAATTATTGAGGCTGGTCTACCCCATGTGTTTGCATGGCGTTTGAGCAACGGTTTTGAATTTGCTGAACTTGCTGAAGATGCTAGCCACGTGTGCGAACGATGATTGAACGTTGGGCACTTTTAAGTGGTCTTATGGGTGATCTTGAGACCTATGAATTGATTCAAAAAGATTTAAAAAATACTCACGGAGATATAACTCTTTTTGTTTTAGGAGACGTTGTAGGACCAGATAAGAATTGTGATGCACTTTTAAAGAGATTAGTAAATCCTCATCGTGGTGATTTGAAACCTCACTGTATCTATGGCTGGTGGGAGGAACAATTATTGGCAGAATCAGGTTACCGTGGGGAGAGAAAGGCAGATGCTTTACGACTCAATAAAGGAGACGATGCTGTCAATGCTCTTATGAATGCTGTAGATCCATATTATTTGGGATGGATATCATCACTACAATTTGGATTTGTAGAACTTGATTGTGGTTTGATTCATGGAAGCTCAAAAGATGTAGGAGACATTCTGACAATCCAAACACCTCCACTTACTCTTCTTGATCGAATTACCCGCCTTAATGTGAATAGATTATTCACAGCTAGAAGTAAACTGCAATTTCATCTTGAGTTGACTGATGCTGTAGTTGACTCAAAAGTAAAAGATTTAAATGGAAAACGAAACCAGGAACATACTCTTCCTAAACGTGCAGTGATAGGAATTGGAGCAGGGGCTAATTACACTCTTTATGACGTTGGCAGTGATCAGACTCACTTCTTAACGGTGGGTGATGTCACTAAATCCAGAGGGCGAGGGTTCGCGTAACCATTCTTTCCGAAAGAATTATTAGGATAGTTCAGTTCAAAGACTTATTGGAATCTCAATATGGCTCGTCTGGTTGTCTAACTTTTTAGCGTTTATGTCTAACCCTGTTTTTTGGCTGTAATCATGTGGGATGCCTGGACGTGATAAAGTTTTTATTCAACGTATAAGCGTCCATTCATAGCAGGGCTTCTCAAAGGTTAGAAGAGGTGATATCCTAACTTCTAATCTAATTAAAGGGTTGATAATCGTTCGATTAGACATTGACAATTTAATGATTAAGAGAGGTTTGATTATGAATTTTCTTGGTCCAACTATAACTACGATTGAGAGATATTCATGTTATTTAGTCTGTAAGAATCTACTTCTCAATAATAAGTAGATAAACGAATTCTTTGAATAATATTGGGCTGTAAAAAGCAAGAAAAGATTTACTCACAATTCTCCTTTACTAACTTCTTTGCTTCTTCATCTCCTAGATCTACTGCTTTTCTCCAGTCTTCGCATGCACCTTTTATATCTCTAAGTTCTTTTTTTACATTTGCACGATTAAAAAATGCATCTGAGTCTTTGGGGTTGATTATTATGGCTTGAGAATAGTCGTCAATTGCACCAGGTAAATCTCCCATCTTGAATTTGGCACTACCTCTATTGAAATATCCATCGGCATATAAAGGATTAATAACTAATGCTTTGTTTTGATCGGAGATTGCTCCTTTAAAATCTCCTGAATTACGTTTTGCATTGCCTCTCATTGAGTAGACAAGACAAATCTCAGTAGGTGACAGTTCTAATGCTTTGTTGTAGTCGATTATTGCTCCTAAATAGTTAGAAACCTCAGCTTTATCTTGAGCTCTATTAAAAAAGTATTCATAATTTTTTTCTTTCTTATTTAGATCATCTTCATCTTTTAAAGCAATCATAAAGCCCACTCCAACAACTAAAGCAGTTGAGCCTACAACAAAGTTTTTGTTCACTTTCAAAAGTAACAAGCTTGCAGCAGTCGACGCACCTATTCCTAGAGCAATAGCAGTATTTAGGAGCTTCATATTTTATTAGTACTCCATGCACACTGACTTGCATGCTTTTCATAGATTTGGGCATACCCTTTTTCAACTAGGCGTTCTTGAATATTAATGGGCCCTTTGGATAACTCAGCAATTGTTCTTCCGAAGCTATCTTCCTTAATCCGCCTAATGGTTACTGTTGAATTATCAACTAAATCATTGAGATAATCTTTTGCTGCTTTGGCTCTGAATGGATCAGCTCTTGCACCTCTTAATTCAGGTGCATCAATACATGCAAGTCTGATTGTTTCTCCTCGTTTCGTTGTGCATGTATCGCCGTCGTAGCAGCTTTGTATTGTAACGCTTGGCAATTCTTGATCATTTGGATAAGTAACTAGTGTTTGGAAAAGAGCAATTATGGCGAAAATAAAAACAATGACCAAAACTGTGAAAAATCCAATCAGAAGATTTCTGATAAATCTTCTATTTAAGCTGAGCATATTTTTTGAAATTATTCAAGCAACTTACCTGTAAAATCATTTACTTTGGTTGTATTGGTAATAATATTTTTAAGATCTTTTCTTAAAGGGGGAATAATTTTTTTCGAAATTGTACAATCAAATCTCGATTCGTTGAGTTTTACATGATAATTGCATTTTTCATCAGCATTTAATTCCGGGAAGTCACTTCTCTGATGAGACCCTCTGCTCTCTTTTCTATTTAGTGCTGAGAGTAATGTTGCCTCTGCAGAAATTACTGATGACTCTAAATCAAAGACTTGAATTAAATCATCACAATTTAGGTAGTCAATTCTCACGTCTATATCTTTGATCATATTCTTAATTTCTAAAACCTTTTTCAGCCCTGATTCTAATAAGCTTTTGTCTTTTATAACGCCACAATGTTCCCACATCACATTGCTTAAGTAGTGTTGTATTGGCTTAGCTAACTCCCTTCCTTTATTCAAATATTTATTGATATTGTCATGAGCATTTTTGATGCATATCTCAGATCTTATTTGTGCTTTTAATTGTTTTGAATAATTAGCACTTGATATGCCAGCTTTCTTTCCAAAAATTAAAATTTCTGCAAGTGAATTCCCTCCTAGACGATTCGCTCCATGTAAACCACCAGCAACCTCCCCTGCTGCATACAAACCTTTTATTGATGTGCAATGTTCCTTTGGACTTACAACCACTCCACCCATTGAATAGTGTGCAGTTGGAGCTACTTCCATTGGCTCTTTTGAGATGTCAAGCATTTGAGCGTCTAAAAATTGTCTATAAATGCTTGGTATCTTTTGCATGATTAAATCTTTACTCATATGACTTATATCTAGATAAACACCTCCGTTTGGAGTACCTCTTCCTTCAATAATCTCTGTATAATTTGCTATGGCAACTCTATCTCTAGTTGAAAGTTCCATTCTCTCACTATCATAATTAATCATAAATCTTTCTCCTTTGTTGTTTATAAGTTTTCCTCCCTCTCCACGAACGGCTTCTGTCACCAATGTACCTGCGATTTCCTCTGGGAATAGCATTCCTGAGGGGTGGAATTGAACCATTTCCATATCCCTTAATTCACAACCTGCCTTCAGACTTAAATACAAACCGTCACCAGTATTTTCTTTCTTTCTAGAAGAACTTTTTTTCCATATTTTTGTGTGACCTCCAGTACAAAGAATAACCGCATCGGCTAAATGTACAGTCCTCTCTGCGGTAGTCGTATCGAACGACATTGCTCCAAAGCAGATATTGTCTCTAATGAGTAGTTCAGTGACATATTGATTATCATGAATTGGAATTTTCAATGACTCTGCCTTTTGTAGAAGTGTTTTTAATATTGATAATCCTGTGTAATCTCCTGAGTAACAGGTTCGCCTGTATGTATGAGCGCCAAAAAATCTTTGATCTAGTTTTCCATTTTTTAATTTTGCGAAATTTGCTCCCCATTTATCAATTTCGTGAACAAGGATAGGAGATTCTTTAGCCATTATTTCTATTTGTAATGAGTCACCCAGTCCATATCCTTCTATATATGTATCAGCAAAATGCTGTTCCCAAGAGTCTTTAGGGTCGATATTGCCAAATGCTGCATTTATTCCTCCTGCGGCTAAAACAGTATGTGCATCTGTTTTGACTCTCTTTCCAAGTACTGAGACTTGAAGTCCCTCAAGCTTGACTTCGATAGCAGCTCTTAACCCTGCACCTCCACACCCAATTACTAATACATTTGAGATTTGGGTTAAGTGGTTGTGATTTTGCATTAAGTTTCAATAAATAATGGATAGTGGGACGAAGCATTTCATTCTTGTCCTTTACCTGTAACTAACAGTCTGATTGAAGATTTTACGCTGACACTCGAATATCTAGTTTTATATGTCGGGATCAAGTCATGGCGCTACATCCGAACATGTCTAAATTTTTTTGGTTTAATCGTGATTGACGCTTGTAATAGATTGTTTTGACAGGACTGCTAAGAGTTTTTATTCAACGTAAAAGCGTCCAGTAATAGCAAGTGTTTTTATGTTTAATAATTCGACCGTTTTAACTTTCGCGCATAACTTGATAAATCTCTAAAAGAGATGAAAAGTAATCAGCTACTTACGAAAAGTTTGTTTAAGGCTATTCAGAATTAAGTTAAAAAGATTTGGCTAAGCAGCATGTAAACTAAAATTAGTTTGTATTGTTTAATTAAGAAAAAGATGGAGGGTTTTGAAAAAAAAAATACAGAAAATAACAAAGCTGATAAATTTAAAACATATCCAGTTCCATTCTCTCTAGAGGAAACCCAAGAGAATCTTGATGTTACGGCGAATAACTCTTCTAAACTTTCTAAAGAACAAATAATTAATAAAGCATTTAAGTTTCATTCACAAGGTAGGCTTTTAGAGGCAGAAAAATATTATCAATATTTCCTTAATCAAGGCTTTAAAGATCCAAGAGTTTTTTCCAATTATATAGTCCTTTGTATGAATAATAGTAAAATAGATAAGGCTATTGATCTATGTTTAATGTCTATAAACTGTTAT
>QCEW01000032.1 GCA_003280445.1 Prochlorococcus sp. AG-363-A03
TTTCAATTTCAGGACTCGTAGAATTAATTACTATTTTTAAAACTTTATCATTAATAGATATTATACCTATAATTATTGGTATAATTTCATCTTTCCTTTCTTCACTAATTGCTATTGACCTTCTTCTTAAATTCTTAGCTAAAAATAATACTTTTATTTTTGTTTATTATCGTTTGGCTTTTGGTATTTTTATATTGTCAGCTTTATAAATATTTCTTTTCTATAAATGTTGGTTTAGTATTGCTTTATAAAATTTATTTGCTTTTGATGAGATTTTTAACTAATTTATTCCTTGTCTCTTTTGGTGAGATTGAAATACCACCATACCTCTTTGCTTTAATTATTTTTATAACTTTCTTCGTTTTTTTTGCAGTTTTGATTAGTACAACTAAATTAATTCAATCTTTAGTCAAGGATTCAGATTAAAAATACATTCGATTTATCGGAACGGCGGGATTTGAACCCACGACCCCCACTACCCCAAAGTGGTGCGCTACCAAGCTGCGCTACGTCCCGCTTTTTAAAATTATCATAAGGTCTTGCGGATATTTTAAATTTTTAATGATTTCCATTTAATTCTTTTTTTTGACTTTCTATTTATTCGTCTAATGAGTGAATTCCTATTTTCATTAGAATATCCATGAATAGATAGTCTTTTAGCCATTAATCTTAAGTCATAAATATTCATCTTTGAAAGTTTTAATTCAGTCTCGTTTTCCCAGGCATCGCCTTCATTTGGCAAAATTCTTTTATGTTGTGCTACTTCGATTGAATAGATTAATTCAGCAAAGTATTCTGGAATAATTACAATTAAAATTGCAAGAACGTTGTATAGGTTTATCCTGGCTCTTTCTAAATGTTTTTCTAACTTAATATTTTTCATATGTTTTTAAGAGATATCATCCAAGTTAAAATATATTTTGATTTAGCTTGGATAAGCCATTTCAGTATTTAAAGAACTATCCATCCATTGAATTGTCCTCTCTTGTTCAATTTTCTTGGATTTGAAAGTAAACACTAGAAAAAATACTAATAACAATGTAGCTAATATAATTAGCAAAACAGTTCTATCTGGTAATTGATCGTTCATTATGAATTAGATTCAATAGGTGTGTTCTCTCCTCTAAGAATACAATGACTTATATCCCAATTATAGTTAGACCATATTTTTTCTTTTAGTTTAAAGTTTGCACCATTAAAATATTTCAAAGTAACCTTAGTTGGCATTGCGGAGCAATATGGTCTGCTTCCAGGCTTTGCTAAATATTGTTGATGATATTCCTCTGCAAAATAGAATTTAATATTATTCTCAATCTCTGTAGTAATTTTCCCAAAACCATTATTATTTAGTTCTTCTTGATAACTATTTTTGCTATCTATTGCTTTAGTAAGTTGCTCTTTGCTTGTCGTATAAATCGCAGATCTGTATTGGCTTCCACTATCGTTCCCCTGACGATTGCCTTGAGTTGGATCATGGCATTCCCAAAATAATTTTAGTAAGTCGCTTAAATCAATTTCATTATTATTCCAGACAACTCTAACGACTTCGGCATGACCTGTTTGGCCAGAACATACCTCTCTATAGTTTGGGCTTTCCTTTTCACCGCCGGCATATCCTACAGCAGTTGTTATAACACCTGGCAGTCTCCAGAAACCTTTCTCTGCGCCCCAAAAGCAGCCACATCCAAACAGTATTTCTTGCTCATTATCTTTTAATTTTGCGGTTAGATCATTTTTTAATATTGTATGCAACACTTTTTTTCTTGGTTTCTCTGAATATTTCTTATAATATAGCTTATCAATTATTGGTGTTAAATATTCACTTATCTTTTTAATCATAATTTTAATTTATTGTTTCTATTTTTATATGATTTATTAATGTAGTAACAAATGCAAATAATAAGAAAGGAAGGCTTAAAACGAGAATTAACCCTACACCTAAAAGAGCAAAAACTGGTCTTGAAGAGCCCATTAGGGCTAGACCTGCGGCAAGACTTACAAAAATCACACCCATCCATGCAAGGATTTGAATGTAAATATCTCCAAATGCAAGGTCGCAAATAAGCTTATATTTTGTTAGTTCGCTCATGATTTCATAATTATCTAGATGAACATAATTGTTTTCTATCTTATATCTATATTTGATCAATTAGATAAAAAGACTTTATTAAGTAATTATGAATTATCTGATTGAATTTGCTCTTTAGCTTTTTCTCTCTCCCACATGCTTTTATACAAACCGTCCTTTTTAATTAAGAACTGATGAGTTCCCTCTTGTACAATTTTTCCATCATTCATTACTAATATTCGATCACAAGCCGCCGCCGCTGATAGTTGATGACTAATCATTAATACAGTTTTACTGTATTGATTTTTAATTGTTTTCAGTATTGCCGCGGCGGTTTTGTTGTCAACGCTTGCTAAGGCATCATCAAGAACAATTATTTTTGAATCTACTAATAACGCTCTACTTAGAGCTGTTCGTTGTCTTTGTCCACCGCTGAGGGTTATACCTCTTTCGCCGACAAGTGTATTCAGGCCATCTGGAAAACCTTTTATGTCATCAGTCATTCGAGCCTCATAGGCTGATTCTTGGACTTTCTCTATGGGAGCTTCTGGTTTTCCATATTTAATATTTTCTGAGAGTGTTTCTGTAAAGAGATATCCCTCTTGAGGCACTAAAGCAATATTGCTTCTTAATTGTTTTAGCTTTAAGTCAGTGACATCATTGTCGTCTAAAAACAATGTTCCTTCATCAATTCTAATCATTCTTCCTAATGCTCTTGCCAATGTCGTTTTACCACAACCTACAGGCCCTACTAAGGCAACTATTTCTCCAGGGTTTATTTTAAAAGAAATTGCATCAAGTATTTTTCTGGGGGATTCTTCATATTTTATTGATAGATTTCTTGCCTCTAATTTTCCTGAAATAGGTTTAGTTATATTTACAGTCTTATCTTTGTCTTTAATTGTTGGTTCATTATTTAATAGCTCTTCTACTCTCTCTAAACTTACTTGACCCAGTTGAAAAGTATTAAGAGTAAAACCTAATAATGCTGTTGGAAAAACTAGCCTTTCTACATAAAGAATTAATGCTACTAATCCTCCAACTGTAAGACTTCCATTGCTTAATTGCCCACTCCCAATTGCAATAAGTAGAAGTAACGAAATAGAGGATAAACCTTGAAGTAGAGGAAATAAGGTACTTGCAGTTCTTGCAAGGTTAATTGCAGCGTCTCTGTATCTAATATTTAATTTCTTAAATGCTTTTTGTTCAGCTTGTTCTTGGCCATAAATCTTAATGGCACTAATGCCAGATAAATCTTCTTGGATTAATTCACTTAATTCTGATAATGCTTGTTGCTGCCGCTTTCTTTGCTTAACCATTCTCCCACCGAACAATCCAACGGTGCCAAGTAAAACTGGATAGACGGATATGGCAAAAAAAGTTAAAAGCGGATCGATCGACAACATCGCTGGCAATGTAAACGTGTATGCCAATAAGGTGTTTGTAAGACTAAGAACTGTAAAACCGAGCAATCTACGAATGTTTTCTAAATCGCTCGTTGCTCTTGTAATGACTTCTCCGGTCCCAATGGTTTGAACCCATACAGGATCTTGTTCCAGCATGCGATCAAATAATTTTTGTCTTAATGAAACTTCTACTTGTCTACCTACACCAAATACCAGTTGCCGTGAAATCAACCTTGCTCCTCCCATTATTGTTGCCAAGAGTATTAACCATGTCGACTTATTAATGACATAAGAAAATGTAAATCCTTCTTTTAGATCATCAACGATATTCCTAACTTCCATTGGAATAGCAACGCTTAGGATATTTACAAAAATCAAGCAGAAAGCTCCTAAGATTAATTCCCCCTTGTGTGGTTTCAAATAATTTTTTATTAGATCTAGTCTTAATGCAGCCATTCTTTTATTAATATGCTCATTAACCTAGGCAATATAAGCCCATAGACGTGAGCAAATTCCAATTTAGCTAATTTATGAACCAGGCTCAAAATCATCCGCTTTACTCAACAGATCGTGAAAATCTCGATCGTTTGTGTGTGATAGATTCGCCAAGTAACAATAATTTTGTTGAACTAGCTAGATTAATAATTCGATATCAAGATTTCAAAGGTGCTGAAGATCTAAACTCTGACATGGAAAAATTATTAAAAAAATGGAATATTAATAGAGATAAATTAGAAGTAATAACAAGAAAACTTTGGTCAGAGGGATTCCGTCCTACAAGTCATTCAAGTCCTGATAACGTCGGTTCTGGATTTGATACCTTAGATTCCTCTCAAGCTTAATGTTAGGAAATTATTTTTTTATTTAAACAACTTCGATAGTTGATATATTAATGATTAAGTTATAAAAATATTCTGCCTGGAATACTTTCTTTCAGGGATTTTTCTGTAAATGCCCCCATTAAATCCTATAACTTTTTCAGCAATTCTTGAATCACTTCTTTCAGCCACTGATTTAACTGATCAGCAATCTAATTATTTGATGAATTCATGGCTTGAAAATAAAATTGAACCAGTTCAAACAGGGGCTATCTTAGCGGCCTTTAGAACCAAAGGGGTTTCTGGTGAAGAACTTTCTGCAATGGCAAAAATCCTTCAAGATGCCTCAATAACACCACCTGATCTACCATCTTTTGATTTGGTTGATACATGTGGAACTGGTGGAGATGGAGCTAACACATTCAATATTTCTACAGCAGTTGCTTTTGTATCAGCTTCTTTAGGGGTGAAAATCGCTAAACATGGAAATAGAAGTGCTAGTGGCAGTGTTGGATCCGCTGATGTATTGGAAAATTTAGGATTACCTTTAAATATTTCTTCAGAAAAAGTTGTTGAAGCTTTAAAAAATTTGGGTATTACATTTCTTTTTGCTCCCTCTTGGCATCCTTCATTGGTAAATCTTGCTCCTTTAAGAAAAAGCTTAGGAGTTAGAACTATTTTTAATTTGCTTGGACCATTAGTTAATCCCCTAAGACCAAAGTCTCAAGTATTGGGAGTAGCCAAAGCTGATTTGCTTGATCCAATATCTATGGCTTTAAAAGGTTTGGGGCTTAAAAGAGCCGTTGTTGTTCATGGTGCAGGGGGTCTTGATGAGGCTTCACTTGCTGGGTCTAATCAATTTCGGTTCTTAGATAAAAATGTTGTTAGATCTGAAATTATTAACCCTAGTGATCTTGGGCTTACCCAAATCTCTAATGAAAGTTTGAAAGGGGATGATTTGAAAACTAATACTCATATTTTGATGTCTTTACTTAAAGGAGAAGGAAATAAGTATCACAAAGAAGTCGTAGCATTAAATACTGCTCTTGTTTTATGGGTATCAGGTGCTGAGAATAATTTGTCTTTAGGTGTCAAACTTTCATTAGATTGTTTAAATACAGATAAACCATGGATTCTTTTCAAGCAGTTAAGAGATTTTCTAGCCACCTAATCCTTTTAACCCGATAACACGTATTTCTTATGTTTTTTGATACTGATAGCTCTGCAATATTGTTATTAGAGGATGGGACATACTTTGAAGGATTATCTTTTGGTGCAGTCGGTACTATTTCTGGTGAAGTCGTTTTTAATACTGGTATGACAGGATATCAGGAGGTCATTACTGATCCCAGTTATTATGGTCAGCTTATTACTTTTACCTACCCAGAAATTGGAAATACTGGAGTCAATTCTTACGATAATGAATCATCGCATCCTTCAGTTAAAGGTGTTATTGCTCGCCAAATATCAAAAACTCCCAGTAACTGGAGACACGAAATTTCTTTTGAAAAATGGTTAAAGGATGAAAATGTTGTTGGGATTAATGGCATAGATACAAGAGGACTTGTTAGACATTTAAGGGAGTCTGGTTCTTTGAATGGAATTATTTCATCAGAGTCAAGCTATTCAATAACAGAATTATTTTCACTTTTAAAAGAATCTCCTTCAATGAGTGGTCTGAATCTTGTCGATAAAGTAACAACTAAAAGCTCTTATGAAACCAATTCAAGTTGTCCGGTTGCATTTGATAAAAGAATTAAAAATATTCAAATAAATCCATACAAGGTTGTCGCTATAGATTTTGGTATAAAGCAATCGATATTAGATCGATTAGTTGCTCATGGTTGTGAGGTAACTGTCTTGCCTGCAAATGCTTCAATATCCGAAGTTTTAGCTCTATCTCCTGAAGGCGTTTTTCTTTCTAATGGACCTGGTGATCCATCCACAGTTGATAGTGGTATCAAATTAGCTAAAAATTTAATTCAGCATGAAAAACTTCCTGTTTTTGGGATTTGTTTAGGTCATCAGATTCTTGGATTAGCGCTTGGTGGAAAAACTTTTAAACTTTCATATGGACATAGGGGACTTAACCATCCATGTGGATTGAATGGAAAAGTTGAGATTACAAGTCAAAACCATGGGTTTGCTTTGACTTCAGAATCTTTAAATTCCGAAAAAATAAATATCACCAGATTTAACTTAAATGATCAAACTGTTGCAGCTATTTCGGTAAAAGATAGGCCTTTCTTTGGTGTTCAATATCATCCAGAGGCTAGTCCTGGGCCACACGATGCCGATTATCATTTTAATCATTTCGTAACCTTAATAAACGAACGACGAAGAATCGTGGATTAATTTGGTTTCTATCACTACACTTCCATCATGAAGTCAAAGGGGACTAATCCCATAACTGAATTACAACGACTTACTGTTTCTCTTAGAGGTGGTTCAAACCACCAAAATGGTTGTTTGGTGATTAATTTCACTGGTCAACTAGACGCATATTCAGAGAAACAATTCACTACTTATATCAATGAAGTTTTAGCTTCTAATCAACTATCAGTCGTAATTGATTTAACTAATATCGATTTCATTGATTCTTGTGGTTTAGGTGCGATGGTTCAAGCCGCTAAAAAATGTACTCAGTCAAAAAGATCATTTAGTGTGGTTGGAAATCCTAGAGTTGTTCAAACAATTAAACTTGTTCGCCTAGAGGAATTCCTTCATTTGGTGCCGGATCTGAATACTGCAATTGGTAAATTATCAGCTTGACTGATTGGATTCGCTCTCACAAATCAACCATTTCTCCTGATGGCTTAGGCCCTCTACAATTAGCTTGGCTTGGAGATGCTGTCTGGGAAATGCATCAAAGGTTGCGATATTGCTCTAGTCCAATGCGATCAAAGGATTTGCATAATGCTGTTGTTAATGAAGTCAATGCATCTAGTCAAGCTAGAGCAATTAGAAAAATCGAACCTTTTTTAACCGATATTGAAAAGGACTTTCTTAGAAAAGGCAGAAACAAGGCTGGTAGAGGTCCTAAAAATGTAGATGCAGCCACATATGCAATTGCTACCGGATTTGAGACTATTGTTGGATGGTTGTTTTTAAAAAATCCAAATCGGCTTGCTGATTTGTTCGATCATCTTGATCGACCTATTAAATAGAAAATAGTACTTATAAAATGAGTTATCGTTTCAACAAAGACACAAGGAATTCAAAAAACTCTTCATTTAACAAACGAAGCAGTGATTATTACCGTCAAGTTAATGACTCCAAGAAGTCAAATTTTAATGACCGAAGAAGAACAAATAACAAAATAAATCGTCATTCATCAGATCAAGTAAATCAATATTCATTAGATAAAGATTCTCTTGAACGATCAAGAAGTAGTAACCAGACTAACTCCAACTCCAGAGGGTCTAGTCGATTTGAGAGGAAATCTGTGAGCTCTTCATATAGAAATCAAAATTCTCAGGAAACCAACAATTACAGAGGATCTAATCGATTTGAGAGGAAATCTGCTAAACCTTCATATAGAAATCAAAATCCTCAGCAAGTTAGCAGTTATAGAAGAGAAGAAAAAAATGAACCTATTTCATATTCGGAAAGCTTTACCAAATCATTGAGTGATGATCTCATTTGGGGCCGACATTCAACTGAGGCAGCTCTTATGGGCGGCAGGGCAATTCATAGGATTTGGTGTACCTCTGAATTAAGAAGTACACCAAAGTTTTTTCAACTTCTCAAAGAATCAAAAGCTTCTGGGGTCTTAGTTGAAGAAGTTTCTTGGTCCAGGCTTGGCCAGCTCACCAATGGAGCAGTTCATCAAGGAATAGTTTTACAAATTGCAGCATCTAAAACACATGATTTAAAGAATCTAATAGCTGCTTGTAAATCTTTTGGTGATTCATCATTACTCTTAGCTTTAGATGGGTTAACTGATCCTCAGAATCTTGGAGCAATAATTCGATCTGCCGAAGCACTCGGAGCTCAAGGCTTAATACTTCCACAAAGACGCAGTGCAGGGCTAACAGGATCCGTAGCAAAAGTTGCTGCTGGAGCCCTAGAACATTTGCCGGTGGCAAGAGTTATTAATTTAAATAGGTCTTTGGAAAAATTGAAAGATGAAGGTTATACCGTTGTTGGCCTTGCCGAAGAAGGACCTTCAACTTTGTCTGAAATTAAATTCCAAGGTCCTTTAGTAGTTGTCGTTGGTTCCGAAGATAAAGGTATTTCTCTCATAACTAGAAGGTTATGTGATCAGTTAGTAAGAATTCCTCTGAAAGGAGTCACTACAAGCCTTAATGCGTCAGTTGCTACTTCTATTTTTTTATACGAAGTGGCTAGATCCAGGTGGATGCGCTCACTCTCTGGACAAGACCCTTCTCCTAGATTATTGAAACCTCAGATTTCAACTGAAAATAATAACTAATCTCTTCAAATATAATCCCTAAAAGAAGCGTATATTTTTTATAGTTTTATTAGGATATTTAAAAGTTCATAATCAAATTACATAATAAATTACATCACCAACAGCTTTTTATACTCAACATTTTTTTTTCTTCAAATAGATGTTTGATCATCAAGTGAACATAATATTCCTTTTTTATTTGATAAACATCTGTTTAAGAAAGTATAATAAATTAAACGCAGTTTACTTATGGGTCCCATTAGGGCTCTTCGAAGCTTAGGTAATAGTTTTGGCTTGGCTTGGTGGGCCAAGGTTGAGACAATTCAACCTGATGTAACTTATTGGTTTGGTCCATTCCTGACTCGTCGCAGTTTGAAACTCAGATTAAATGGATTTGTAGATGATCTTTCAGCAGAGTCACCCAAGAAAATAAGTCATAGTTTAATTAGGTGTCGCCGTAATGAGCCTCTAACGTCATAAGCTAAAAAATATTTTTTTATAATTTAAGAATGACTTTTGCAGACTTACGCCAGAAATTGAAAAGTGGTGAAGTCTCTACCAAAGAGCTTGTCCAAGAAAAAATAAACCGAATAAATGAATTAGATACAACTCTGAATTCTTTTTTATCTGTAAATACTGTTGAGGCCTTAAAAAGAGCTGAACATATCGATAAACAAATTGCTTCAGGCGACCAGCTACCTCCTTTGTCAGGGATATCAATTGCTATAAAAGACAACCTTTGTACAAAAGGAATTAAGACAACTTGCGCTAGCAAAATCTTGGGTAATTTTATCCCCCCATATGAGTCAACAGTCACTAAAAGACTTTTGAAAGCAGGAGCAATAATGATTGGCAAGACAAATATGGATGAATTTGCAATGGGGAGTTCTACTGAAACCTCAGCATTTGGTCCTACCAAAAATCCATGGAATATATCTAAAGTTCCTGGAGGAAGCTCTGGTGGTAGCGCAGCCTCTGTCGCTGCTGAATTGTGTTATGGGTCTTTAGGTTCTGATACTGGGGGGTCAATACGACAACCAGCCTCATTTTGTGGAGTTGTTGGCATGAAACCAACGTATGGTCGTGTAAGTCGATGGGGATTAATAGCTTTTGCTAGTTCTTTAGATCAGGTTGGTCCGTTTGCGAATAATGTTTCTGACGCAGCAGAAATTTTGCAATTAATATCGGGCAAAGATGATTTTGATTCAACAACTGTTGATATTCCTGTCCCCAATTATATTGAGACACTTTCTAAGTCAATTAAGGGTCTAAAAATAGGTTTAATTGATAACTGTTTTGAGCATGAAGGTTTAGCCTCAGATGTTAAAAAGTCTGTACTCGGTTCTGCCTCCTTGCTTGAAAACTTAGGTGCCGAGATTGTTAATGTTTCTTGTCCTCGCTTTAACGACGGAATTGCTACCTATTACGTTATTGCTCCATCTGAAGCTTCAGCGAACTTGGCTAGATATGACGGGGTCAAATATGGTTTCCGTTCTGAAGACGAACAATCCCTTATTGAAATGACCACCAAAAGTCGAGCACTTGGTTTTGGCAGTGAAGTTAAACGAAGAATTCTTATAGGAACTTATGCCTTATCCGCTGGTTATGTTGATGCTTACTACAAGAAGGCCCAACAGGTTCGAACTTTGATACGTAGAGATTTCAATGATGCTTTCAAAAAAGTAGATGTTTTGTTGGCTCCAACAGCGCCAACGACTGCTTTTGGTTCTGGAGAAAATATTGATAACCCTATGGCGATGTATCTATCTGATTTATTAACTATTCCAGCTAATTTAGCTGGATTGCCTGCCATCAGTCTGCCATGTGGTTTTGATCGATCTGGATTGCCAATAGGGTTGCAGCTAATAGGCAATGTTTTTGAAGAAGGTAGGCTTCTTCAAGTAGCTAGTCAAT
>QCEW01000033.1 GCA_003280445.1 Prochlorococcus sp. AG-363-A03
ACCACCAGCAGGCAATGTAGCAGGAGCGACCAAACCAATACACAAAAGCCAGGACCAAATTATAAAAGTACTAATTAAATTCATCAAATATCTAAAGTCGCAAGATCAAGTTCAACACTATGAGTTTCAATAAACTCCCTTCTAGGAGCAACTTTATCACCCATTAAAATTGTAAATATCCGATCAGCTTCAAGGGCATCTTCTATCTCAACTCTTTTCATCATTCTAGTTTTTGGGTCCATGGTCGTTTCCCATAATTGTTTGGGCATCATTTCTCCTAAGCCTTTAAATCTTTGGATTGTATAGTTCGCCTTTTCCCCAAAACTTGATAGGGTTTTTTGCAAATCTGATTCGTTATAGCAATAAGTGTGGTTCTTTCCTCGTTCCACCTTATATAAGGGGGGGCATGCAATATAAATATATCCACCTTCAACAAGAGCTTTTTGATATCGATAAAAGAAAGTCAAAAGCAAAGTTCTTATATGTGCCCCATCAACATCAGCATCAGTCATGATTACTACTCTGTGATATCTAAGATTATTGACTTCAAAATCTTCTCCTTTGATGCCTAAACCAAGAGCTGTTATCAAAGATTGAATCTCAGTGTTTTTATAGATCTTTGCATCATCGGTTTTTTCAATATTTAAAATTTTTCCTCTCAAAGGTAAGATTGCCTGAAATTTTCTATCTCTTCCTTGCTTCGCCGATCCACCAGCCGAATCACCCTCAACTATATAAATTTCTGATTCTGATGGATCTCTAGAGCTGCAATCTGCCAATTTACCAGGCAATGTAGAACTTTCTAAAACACTTTTCCTCCGGACAAGTTCTCTAGCTCTTCTTGCTGCCTCAGCAGCATTAAAAGCTTGAATAGCTTTCTCTAAAATCAAGTCAATAACACTTGGATTGAATTCTAAATATTGACTAAGAGACTCACCAACCAAACTATCAACAATTCCACGTACTTCAGTATTACCTAATTTAGTTTTAGTTTGGCCTTCAAATTCTGGGTCTGGAACTTTTACTGATAAAACAGCTGTTAATCCTTCCCTAATATTTTCACCTGCTAAGTTCGAGTCTCCCTCTTTTCTTTTACCTCTTTTCTTGGCAAAAGAATTTAAGGTTCTAGTTAATACTGTTTTCAGTCCCTCAATATGAGTTCCTCCATCTATGGTGCGAATGTTATTAGCAAAACCTAAAATACTATCTGAATAAGCATCAACACACCATTGCAGAGCTGCTTCTACTTGAACACCATCTTTTTCAGAATTAACATATATGATTTCTGGGTGTAACGAGTCTTTTTCTTTAGTCATATAGTCAACGTATTCTTTTATACCACCCTCATAAAAATAGATTTCCTCATAGGGATTATTATTGCTGTCTAAAGACTTCTTTCTTTCATCACGAAATACTATGCGGACTCCACCATTGAGATAAGCTAGCTCTCTTAATCTTGATGATAAAATTCCATATTCAAATGATATTCCATCTGTAAAAATTTGATTATCCGGTTTAAAACAAACAGTAGTACCAGTTAAATTTTTATCTGATTTCGAAAGATTCTCAGACTTTAGGCTTCCAATTGAGGAGCCTCTTTCGAACCTCTGAAAATGAACTTTTTCTTGTCTCTTTACAGTCACTTCCACCCATTCACTTAAGGCATTGACAACCGATATTCCAACGCCATGCAAGCCACCGGAAACCTTATAACCACCGCTTCCAAATTTTCCGCCTGCATGCAAAACAGTTAAAACTGTCTCGAGAGCACTTTTGCCCGTACGAGGATGTATGTCAGTTGGAATTCCACGACCATTATCAGAGACTGATGCTGAACCATCCTCACAAAGTAAAATTGTGATTTGATCACAGTGACCAGCCAAAGCCTCGTCGACCGCATTATCCACAACTTCATACACAAGATGATGAAGCCCTTTAGACCCTGTCGAGCCTATATACATTCCAGGACGCTTTCTTACAGGTTCCAAGCCTTCAAGTACTTGGATCTGCTCAGCACCATATGCCGCTTGGACTTTAGAATCTTTACTCATTAGGATTACAGCAAACAGGCAAAGTTGTATTTGATACGAGCATTAGCCGAAAGCTTTCCTGAAAGTACAATTTAACATTGGTATTAGGGAAAGTCTTAGGAAAAATTTCAAAACCAAATCAAAAAATTTAATTTCATGCAATTACTGCTAATAAACCCCCTGAAAGACAATCATGCAACCCAATAGACCTCTTGTCGTAGCCATTATGGGCCCCACGGCAAGCGGTAAAACTGAACTTGCAATTAATATTGCCAAAAAAATTAAATCGAATATTCATAATGTCGACTCTCGCCAAATTTATGTTGATATGGATATTGGAACTGCAAAGCCAACAGCAGCTCAACAAAAACAAGTAAAACATTTCCTAATTGATGTTTGCGTGCCATCTAAACCGATCAATCTTCATGATTTTCAATCTTTAGCTAAAAAATCCATAGAGAAGGACTTAAAAACACAAAGATTAACTTTACTTGTAGGAGGCAGCGGCTTATATCTTCAAGCATTAATTGGAGGACTTAATCCTCCAGCGGTACCTCCACAACAATTCTTAAGAGATCAACTTGAACAAATCAATAAAACCGAGCGACACCAGTTATTAAAGTGTTGTGACCCTTTGGCCGCGGAGAGAATACATCCAGAAGATTCAATACGAACAATTCGTGCTCTTGAAGTTTTTTATGCAACAGGCAAAATGTTTTCAAAGCAAAAAAACATGAGGCATTCAGCTTGGAGAGTATTGGAACTGGGAGTGAATCCTGGCAATTTAATCACTAGAATCCAACGTAGAACTGAAAAAATGTATGAAAGTGGATTAATAGAAGAAACAAAATATTTGATCAATAAATACGGAAATGATTTACAGTTGCTTAAAACTATTGGATATGATGAAGCAAGGTCTATTATTAATGGAAAGATTAATCATGAGGAGGCTTTAGAAATAACAATAAAACGTACTTGTCAATTAGCCAAAAGACAAAAAACATGGTTTAGAAATAAGCATAATTCTAAATGGCTAAATGATGAGAATGCTTTACCTGAAGCTTTATCTTCTATCTATGAGGTTCTAAGTTGATTACTTCATATATGCTTAGAATTAGTTTAAAAAGTACTCTCCACAAAACACTCCACAAAAATTAATCACTGAATGCCACCACGTCCCCGTTTTGATCGTCGCGCTCCAGAAAGAGAGCTCCCAAACATTAATGAGAGAATCAGCTATTCCGACTTAAGAGTTGTTGATTCAGATGGCACACAACTTGGTGTCATAAGCAGAGAAGAAGCACTCGAAGTTGCTCAAGATAGAGAACTAGATCTTGTTTTAGTTAGTGAAAAGGCTACTCCTCCTGTCTGCCGGATAATGAATTATGGGAAATTTAAGTTTGAGCAAGAAAAAAAAGCAAAAGAAGCTAAGAAAAAATCTCATCAAACAGAAGTTAAAGAAGTAAAAATGAGGTACAAAATTGATCAACATGATTATCAAGTCCGCATTAGTCAAGCCACTCGATTCTTAAAAGCTGGAGACAAAGTTAAATGCACGGTTATATTTAGAGGCCGCGAAATTCAACACACTGCTCTAGCAGAAACTCTTCTACAAAGAATGGCCAAAGATTTGGAAGAAAAAGCAGAAGTGCAACAATCGCCTAAAAGAGAAGGAAGAAATATGATTATGTTTTTAACTCCTCGTAAAACTCCTCTGATCAAGAAAGAAAAAGAAGAAACAGAGCCAAAAAAAGCTATGAGAACAATTGATTAAGTTAAACAAACTTGTCAATGGACAAACAATTAATTGTCACTGGTCATTCTATTTATTAATGTAGCCACATTCACACCTGGCATACATAACGCGTGAGATTCCACATACAACAGGAAAGTGAAATACCTGCATCAAGTCAATTATATAACCAAATTTGTTTTGCCATTGCAGCAAGGCATTACCCACCTGGACACAGGTTGCCCAGTACTAGACAACTTGCAATGCAAACAGGTTTACATCGAAACACAATAAGCAAAGTTTATAGACAGCTAGAGACCGATGGTGTTGTCGAAGCTATCGCAGGGTCAGGTATTTATGTTCGGGATCAGCAAAAACAAAAAGATTTACGCAGTGCCTCTCATTCAATACGCAAAAAAGGTATCAAAGATGTTGACCATGAGGTGCGAAAAAGCATTGATGAACTTTTAAATGCTGGATGCACCTTGCAGCAAACTAGAGAATTATTTACTCGTGAAATTGATTGGAGACTAAGATGTGGAGCTCGCTTACTTGTCAGTACCCCTAGAGAGGATATAGGAGCATCTTTGCTTATTGCAGAAGAATTGGCACCTCATTTAGATGTGCCAGTAGAGGTCGTACCCATGGAAGAGCTAGAAAGTGTACTAGAAAGTTCAAGTAAAGGAACAGTCGTTACAAGTAGATATTTTTTACAACCATTGGAAGAACTAGCAAAGAGACATAATGTCAGAGCTGTAGCAGTCGATCTTAGCGATTTTCAAAAAGAACTCACTATTTTAAAAAAGCTACGCTCAGGCAGCTGTGTTGGAATAGTAAGTATAAGCCCAGGAATACTTAGAGCAGCAGAAGTGATTTTGCATAGCATGCGCGGCAATGAACTACTTTTAATGACAGCTAATCCAGATGTTGGAAGCCGACTGATAGCTTTACTGAGAGCCGCCAGTCACGTAATTTGTGATAGCCCTAGCTTGCCTGTGATTGAACATACTTTGAGGCAAAATAGATCTCAATTAATGAGAATGCCTCAAATACATTGTGCACAAAAATATCTTAGTGACTCTACAATTGAGGAATTAAGTAAAGAGATTGGCCTTCTCGAGTAAACATTGCGCTTGAATCAATGTTTCGATCATTAAAATCTGATTTTGCAATAATTAAAGAGCGTGATCCAGCAGCAAGAGGTGTTTGGGAAATAATATTTTGCTATCCAGGCTTTCAAGCCATATCACTGCATAGAATTAGTCATAAACTATGGGAATACAAATTTCCTCTTTTACCAAGGTTACTAAGTCACCTAACTAGATTTTTGACAGGTGTCGAAATCCATCCTGGAGCAAGAATTGGAAAAGGTGTTTTCATAGACCATGGAATGGGAGTAGTAATAGGAGAAACGAGCGAAATAGGTGATCGATGCCTGCTATATCAAGGTGTAACTTTGGGTGGTACAGGGAAAGAAAGCGGAAAAAGACACCCAACTCTTGAAGCCAATGTAGTTGTAGGGGCAGGAGCAAAAGTACTTGGAGGGATCTCCATAGGAACCAACACACGGATAGGAGCAGGATCAGTTGTGGTCAAAAATGTTGAAGCGAACAGTACTGTTGTAGGAATCCCAGGAAGAGTTGTTCATCAAAGTGGAGTAAAAATTAATCCTCTTGCTCACTCTGCCTTACCGGACACTGAAGCCAATGTTCTTCGCAATCTAATGGAAAGAATTGATCAATTAGAAAGTGATATTTTAGGATTGCAAGATTTAGTTGATAATATTAAAGATAATCGTAGAGCCCAAAAAAAAGAAGAAATGATAATCGGAGAATCTCAAAATTTACGAGACAAAGAAATAATAGAATTTATAGGGGAAGATTTAAATTAAGCGAAGTATTAGATATTTACTAAAGTAAAAAAGGCAATCTTTTAGCTTCTTTATCAAGATATTTTAAAGTAAAAAATAAACCAATTAAATTAACACTTAAAATTAAAATAGAATCTTGATAATTTACATCCCCCTTTAAAATACTTATTCGTAAAGAATCCAGGATCTTATAAATAAAATTAATATTAGTTATCCAAGCTAATTCTCCTAAACTCTCTTTCCTATATAAAATTGGGGATGTCAAAAAAACCAACTGAAGAACGATAGGAACTAGTTGTGCAATATCAGTAAAACGAACACTAATAAGACATACTATTAGGGGAAACCAATATATAAATATGAATAAATTCAATAAAGGCATCCAAGAGGAAATCAAAAAATTACTTAATAATGAAAATTTTAAAAAAAGAAATACAAAAAAGACTAATGCAAAAGATTGTATAAATGTTTGAAGCTGAAAAGACCATTCCTCAAAGGTGTAAAAAAGAGGCTTTAGATTCATATTTTTTATATTTGAAGAATTATGTGCAAACAATTGAGGTGAATTAGAAATAGAAGAACTTATGGTATTCCAAATCACCAAACCAACTCCTAAATACATAAAGTAAGACCGAAAATCTTGAACAGAAAATACTGTTCCATAAACAATGCCCAAAGTTCCTATTGATAATAAGTTTGAGAAGCCCAACCAAAAACTACCTAGAGTAGTTCTAGCAAATCGTGCCCTCGATCTTGATGTAGCTGTGTACCACCAAGCTCTTCTTGTTTTATAAGCAAATTTTAAATTATTTATTAACATTTTTATTATAATAATCATGTGTATGATAATAATTTAATGCTGCATCTAAAGAACCATCGAAAACGATTGAACCATGACTGAAAACAATACCTCTATTACAGAATTGTTTTAAAAGTTCCTCTGAATGACTAGCTAAAAATAGAGTTGCGGCTGAATCCATAAACTTTTTCATCCTTTCTTCCGCTCGATCAGTAAAATCAGAATCACCTGTCCCAAAACCTTCATCAATTGCGAGGCAATCATGAGGACTTGAGGTAAGAATAGAAAAAATTAACCTTGCAGACATACCCTCACTATAAGTCTTAATAGGCAAAGATATATAGGAACCTAGACCTGAAAAATCTATGATTTCATTCAGAAATTTATCAAATCCACTTAAGCAATGATGTTTCAGTAAGTAATGGGCTTTACAAGCATCTATGCCGGTTAGTTCAGGACTGGTAAGAAATGTCTTTTGAAGCATAGGATATACATCTACATCAATCATAATATGACCATTTGTAGGCTTATAAATACCAGCAATTAGCCTAAGAAAACTACTTTTACCTGAACCATTATGTCCAATAAGAGCAATTCTCTCGCCTTTCATAATAGTTAGATTAATATTATTTAGTGCTACAATATTAGTCCCATTTTTTGATTCAGTTAGCTTCCCTCCAGTGAAATTCGTAACTTTTTCAGTGATACTTTTACTTAAAGATCTATTTTCTAAGCAATAAATTGGAATAGACAATGATATATTTTTCATCTCAATAGCAGGCTGAGTCAATATATTCAAAGGATTATTCAAAGGATTATCTGAAAGGGAATTAATGAAAGTATTTACTTCTTGAACTGTTACTTTTTTTGAGCTAATATTAGAAATAAATTTAGCCGCTTTCATAAATGAATCGCCAGAGGACCATGGAGAAAATGAATCCGGTTGATACAGATTCACCAAGCTAATACTTTTATTAATTTGCTGAGTAAAAATCTTAGCAGCAAAAACTTTATTATCTAAAACAAATAAATCTTTATCTAATTGATCAGGCTCAACAAATTGATTTTCATGGTTTTCATATAATAAGAAGTATAAAATATCTGAAATATAATATTGTTTATTATTAACCATATCTAATAAATAATTTAAGCAATTAAAATCAGATTTTCTTCCAAAAAGATTGATATAAAATCTATTAATTTGTGATTCAATAGACCTATTATCCAAAATATTTTGCAAATACTCTGCCTGAATAGATAATTCGTAGGAGACCTTTTTCAATGTTAATGATTCATTAGAATTAGCTTGAGAAAGCCAATAATTAATACCTGAGGGATCGCCTGGCCTGCCAAAAAAAGCTATATATAACTTCTGCAACTCAGTATTATCAATTTTAATCATTGAACTTAATTAACCTTAAACCTCAACCTTTTTTTGAGCTGGTTGGAACATAAACATAGAATAGATTACATTTCTTCTCATATTAATCATCATATCTAAAAACATATCATAACCCTCATTTTTATATTCAATCAATGGATCTTTTTGACCATAGCCTCGTAATCCAACTGACTCCCTTAATGAATCCATCGACTGCAAATGTTCTCTCCAAAGAGTATCCAATTGTTGAAGTATAAAAAATCTTTCGGCTTCTCTCATGATTCCTGGGTGCGATTGTTCTACTTGAGCTTCTTTCATATCATAAGCAATTCGTAATTGCTCTTTTAAAAAATCTTTTAATTCATTTTTATTTAATTCATATAAATCTTCAGATTTAAGATCCTCTAATAGATAAATAAATTCTTTAACTTTAGATAGCAATTTTTTCAAGTCCCATTCTTCAGGTGGTAAATCTTCATTCACATATGCCTCAACTATTTCCTCCATAGTTCTTTGCCCATAACCAATAACTTGATTTTTTAATTCTCTACCATCTATAACTCTTCTTCTTTCAGAATAAACAGCTTTTCTTTGATTATTCATAACTTCATCATATTCAAAAATTTGTTTCCTAATATCGTAATAATAAGTTTCTACTTTCTTTTGAGCTCCCTCCAAAGATCGTGTAAGCATTCCAGACTCAATAGGCATATCCTCTTCAACCCTAAAAGCATTCATTAGTCCAGCGACCCTATCACCACCAAAAATACGTAAAAGGCTATCTTCTAAAGATAAAAAGAAACGAGTACTGCCTAAATCGCCTTGTCTTCCTGCTCTACCTCTTAGTTGATTATCAACACGCCTAGACTCATGACGTTCAGTTCCAATAACGTGAAGTCCTCCAACTTGACGGACATTTTTTTCTTCTAGAGTAAGAACAACATCGTACTCTTCTTTTATTTTTTGAATCGCATTCCTTAATTCAGAAACATTTTTATCCTGTGTAGGTGTTTTCTCAGCTGCTGTAGCAATATAGTCATCCAACTCTATTGAAGTTAATGCTCTATCGCCCCACTCTTTAACTAATTGCGTAGCCAATAAAGCTAATTGTTTATCAGTTTCCTCAGTTAATAAGACAGGGAATATATTTTGAAGTAATTTTGATTGATTATTTTTTTTAGCCTTAAGGCTTGAATTTGTATCTTCTTTAAATCCAACTGACGTAGATTCTTTTTGAGCAGGGATTGGAGGTTTATGACCCTCTTCAGGCTTAACCAATCGAGAACTAAGTATTTCTTTTACTTTTAATCTGGCCATATAATCACTATTCCCACCGAGAATAATATCTGTCCCTCTGCCAGCCATATTCGTTGCGATTGTAACAGCACCTGATCGTCCTGCTTGAGCAACTATCTCAGCTTCTCTCTCAACATTTTCAGGTTTTGCATTTAAAAGATTATGAGGTATGTTCAATTCTGCCAAAAGTGTACTTAATAACTCACTCTTTTCAACACTCGTGGTTCCAACAAGTACTGGTCTTCCTTGTTGATAAATTTCAGCTGTTTCTTTCGCCACCGCCCTCCATTTCCCTGCCTCAGTTTTAAATACTTGATCAACCCAATCAGCTCTTGATATCTTTCTATTAGTTGGAATAACAGTAGTCTCTAATTTGTATGTTTTTTCGAATTCAACTTCTTCGGTTTTTGCAGTGCCAGTCATCCCCGATAATCTCGGATAAAGTAAAAAGAAATTTTGATATGTAATTGATGCTAAAGTTTGAGTCTCTGGTTGTATGGGTAAATTTTCTTTAGCCTCAATTGCTTGATGCTGTCCATCACTCCAACGTCTACCAGGCATTACTCTTCCTGTAAATTCATCAACAATGACTGCTTCATCTTTGCGAACAATATAATTGACGTCTTTAGTAAAAAGCTCTTTAGCCTTCAATGCATTAGTTACATAGTGAGCCCAGGGATCTTTGGGATCAAATAAATCTTTAACTTCTAGAAGCTCTTCAGTTTTAGCAAAACCTTCATCGGTGAGAATACAGCTTCTTTGTTTCTCATCCACTTCATAGTCGCCATCGGGATCAACGCCATCTTTACTCATGTCTTTAGCTCTGATTAATTTCTCTACGACTGCAGCAGCTTTTTGATATTTCTCTTGCGGCCTTTCCACTTGCCCCGAAATAATAAGAGGAGTTCGAGCTTCATCTATCAAAATTGAATCAACCTCATCAATCACACAAAATTGAAAATCCCTTTGAACAATTTCCGATTTATCAGCAGCCATATTGTCTCTTAAATAATCAAATCCCAACTCAGAGTTAGTGGCATAAGTGATGTCACATTGATAATTCTTTTTTCTTTCCATAGGTGACATGGATTGCTGAACTAAGCCAACACTTAATCCGAGAAATCGATGTATTTGTCCCATCCATTCCGCATCTCTTCTTGCCAAATAATCATTTACAGTCACCACATGAACGCCCTTACCAGTTAATGCATTTAAATAACTTGGCAGGGTCGCAACCAAAGTCTTACCTTCTCCAGTTTTCATTTCAGCAATGTGACCTTCATGGAGAACCATTCCTCCTATTAATTGAACATCAAAATGCCTCATACCAAGAACTCTTTTTGAAGCTTCACGAACTACCGCAAAGGCTTCAGGAAGAAGTTTGTCAAGTAAAGTTATTTGCTCATCAAAAGATGTTATCTTTTCAAGCCTTAGCCTAAATTCCCCTGTGC
>QCEW01000034.1 GCA_003280445.1 Prochlorococcus sp. AG-363-A03
GAATTACTAAAGGTTCAATTTTTCCATTAGATATTGGCAGAATATTAGTAATGGAATTCCCTTGCTTTTTCACCTCATCCCTAACCAATGAAAAACTTTTTGCAGAAAGCAAATCAGACCTACTAATCAAAACGAGATCAGCAGAAATCAATTGATCTCTAAAAAGATCATTAATTGGAGTTAAATGATCAATACTATTATCATTTGTTATTTGTTCATTAAAACTTTTTAAATCACCCACTGGACTTCCGTTGGAGAGAGCATATCCATCAACCAAAGTTACGACACCATTAATGAAAACCTTACTTCTTATTGAAGGCCAATTAAGAGCTTGCAGTAAAGGCTTTGGCAAAGCAAGACCACTGGTTTCAATAATGATGCCATCAAGCTGATTTGATCTAAGGAGCAAGGCTTCCATTGCAGGTAAAAAGTCCTCTTGAACAGTGCAACATAAGCAGCCATTATTCAATTCAACTATTCTTTCTTCAACTTCATCATCAGGGCAAAAGCCACAGGTTTTAAGAAGGTCTCCATCTAAGCCTACCGTTCCAAATTCATTAACAATTACAGCTAGACGTTGATGAGCTTCACTCAAAAGATGTCTCAAGAGTGTTGTTTTGCCAGAGCCCAAAAACCCAGTAACCACAGTAACTGGTAGACGACTATCACTCATCTTTTTTTTGTTAAACAAGTCAGCAACCAAGGCTATAGCTTGTATCCTCCTCGGTCTTAGAATTTGTTCCAGAAGCCATAGAACATAGTTCTTTTTGTTGTATTCGACTTATTACCGCATCTGTAAAGTCAGCTCCTTCAATAAGAGCATCTGTGAAAGTACTTTCCATCAATAATGCACCATTGAAGTCGACATCCCTTAAATCAGCTCCTTCGAAATCAGTTGCATATGCTAAAGCGTCATTTAGCTGCGCACCATGCAAATCTGCTCCATTCAATTTACTATTATTAAAAACTGCTCCTGTCAGGTTTGATTCACTGAAATTTATGCCCTTCAGATCTAGTTTTACGAAATCATTTCCACTTAAATCCTGGCTAGACATATCCTGGGAAATATTTAGTTCTTCTTGATTGCGAATCTCAGCAGGCGTTCTAGCGAAAACACT
Organism: Prochlorococcus sp. AG-363-A03; assembly: GCA_003280445.1. GTDB lineage: Bacteria > Cyanobacteriota > Cyanobacteriia > PCC-6307 > Cyanobiaceae > Prochlorococcus_B. The sequence continues at coordinate 1,119 of QCEW01000034.1, forward strand.
TTGAGCAGGAAAGATCAAAACAAAAATAAGTAATGCAGCAAAAACAATTGCTTTAAAATCAGAGATGAAAGAAGTTTTTTTGTTCATTGGAGCTTAAAAGGACTTTTAACAGCTAATTTAATTATTCACGTTATGGCAAATAGGGCCAAGAATGAATCATGTCAATGAGCTTAAGAGTAATAGTTCCTCCGCACCCACTCATATCACATTGGTTAACTATTTTAAGGAACCCTACTACCCCAGAAATCCTTTATGCAACAGGCCTAGAACAACTTGGGACCTGGCTCACTTATGAAGCTCTGAGAGATTGGATCCCAAGTAAAAAAGAACAGATCACTACTTCAGCAGGAACAACTGAATGTTCAATTATTGATCCAAATATTCCTATATTGGCAATTCCTTATTTGCCTGCAGGGCTTGAGCTCTTTAGAGGTGCTAGAAATTTAATTCCTAATTCAAATTTGTGTATTGGCGGGCTACCTAAAGAAATTGAGGAAAATGCAGGAATTATTTTTTACATAGATCAAATAACAACCGGTAAACAACTTTTAAAAGATTTAAATCATCTTAAAGATAAAAAAATTGATGCAAGAAGGATAAGAGTGATTACAGCATTAGCTGCTAATCAAGGACTTAAAGAAATCGGTGAAAATATTCCAGATTTGAATATTTATTGTGCTTGTATAGATCCTGAATTAATATCAGAAAGTGAACTATCACCTGGAATTGGTGATCCATCATTACGTATCAAAACCAGAGTCACCTCATCGGACTAGCATTTAAAGAAGTTATTCAAAGCTATGAGCCAATACCGAGATTCAAATTCAGGAAGTTTGGCATCATTAATTAGTGGTGCCGTACTTGGAGCCGCAGGTCTAGCTTGGTGGTTACTTTCTGAAGCAGAGAAAAGGCAAGAAACCAGAAAGCAAAAGGCAATGCTATATGCACCAAGAATTCAGGATGGCTCTGAGGCAACTGAATTAGAATCAAATACTCTAGGAAATCAAAGCAACGAGCACCTTGAGCAACGCGTTGAACAGCTTAATTCAGCAATAGCAGACGTACGGAAACAATTAGAAGATCTGGGATCTTCTAATTAATTCTAATTTTTAAACAATTAAATAGAAATCAAATGCTTAGATCAAATGCGATAACACAGGGTATTCAACGGTCACCGAACAGAGCAATGCTTAGAGCTGTTGGCTTTGATGATAATGACTTTAATAAGCCAATCATTGGAATCGCTAATGGTCACAGCACAATAACCCCATGCAATATGGGATTAATGGATCTGGCTAATAGAGCAGAGGCCGCTTTAAAAGAGGCTGGTGCAATGCCTCAAACATTTGGGACCATAACTGTTAGTGACGGCATCTCTATGGGAACAGAAGGGATGAAATATTCATTAGTTTCAAGAGAAGTTATTGCTGACGCAATTGAGACAGCTTGCAATGCTCAAAGCATGGATGGTGTATTAGCAATAGGTGGATGCGACAAAAATATGCCCGGCGCAATGTTATCAATGGCAAGAATGAATATACCTTCAATCTTTGTTTACGGAGGAACAATTAAGCCTGGGAAATTAGACGGTTGTGACCTAACCGTAGTTAGTTCTTTTGAAGCTGTCGGTCAATTAACAAGTGGGAAAATCGACGAAGAACGTTTAATAGCAGTAGAAAAAAATGCTATCCCTGGACCTGGTAGTTGTGGTGGCATGTTCACCGCAAACACCATGTCTGCTGCAATTGAAACGATGGGTTTTAGTTTGCCATTTAGTTCAACAATGGCAGCTGTAGATGATGAAAAAGCAGAGAGTGCTGCCAAGAGTGCTCAGGTGCTTGTCAATGCAGTTAAGAACAACATCAGACCATTAGATTTACTCACAAAAAAAGCCTTTGAGAATGCGATCAGTGTCATCATGGCTGTTGGTGGCTCAACAAATTCTGTCCTTCACCTACTTGCAATAGCGAGGACTGCAGGAGTTGATTTAACAATCGATGACTTTGAACGTATAAGACAAACTGTTCCTGTAATTTGCGACCTCAAGCCAAGCGGTAAATACGTAACTGTAGATTTACATCAAGCCGGAGGAATTCCTCAAGTAATGAAATTACTCCTCGATGCAGGAATGCTTCATGGAGAATGCAAAACTATTGAAGGTAAAACAATTAAAGAAGTTCTTAGAGATATCCCCTCAAAGCCCAAAGAAAATCAAGATGTTATCAGAGAAATATCAAATCCTATTTATAAGAAAGGACATCTAGCTATTCTCAAAGGAAATTTAGCTAGTGAAGGAAGTGTCGCAAAAATCAGTGGGGTCAAAACTCCCGTTTTAACTGGGCCTGCAAGGGTTTTTGAGAGTGAAGAAGAATGCTTAGCTGCAATTCTAGACAATAAAGTCAAAGCTGGAGATGTAGTAGTCGTTAGATATGAAGGGCCTGTAGGAGGGCCAGGGATGAGAGAAATGCTCTCTCCAACTTCAGCAATTGTAGGTCAAGGGTTGGGAGAGAAAGTTGCACTAATTACAGACGGCCGATTTAGTGGGGGATCATATGGATTAGTGGTCGGCCACGTTGCTCCAGAAGCAGCCGTTGGAGGAACAATTGGGTTAGTAGAGGAAGGAGACAGTATTACTGTTGACGCTAATAAATTGTTAATTCAGTTAAATGTTGAAGACCGAGAAATAGTAAGAAGAAGAGAGAATTGGAAGAAGCCAAAGCCTAGATATAAGACAGGCATTCTTGGAAAGTATTCCAGACTAGTAAGTTCATCAAGCCAAGGAGCTACAACTGATCAAATATAGTTCAATTTAACAAAGCCTTAAAAACCGTCCTGAGTCTTCTCGCAAGGGACTCAAAAAGTTTTCCATATGAAGGCGTTTCGCATTGAACACCAGAAGAGCTATCCATCCAAACAGCATGCTTCCCTTGCCATAATATCGGCCTATCAATTAATGATTTCCAAGATATAGTCATATTTACCTCATTCCCACTTTTATACACTTCAAGTTCAATATCCATAGATTCTTCTCTTTCGCCGTCTATATTTCTAGATTGAATTTTAAAAATCAAGTCATCAAACTCATTATCATCATCTAATTGATTTTCTAAAAAAACAGAATGAACATATGGCTTCATACAAAGATCTGCTGCTTTGGCAACTTCAGCTATCAAGCTATCTTTCGAATCAGGAGTATACACTAATTGACTTAATTAAGACTTTGATAGGACCAGCAAAAAATCCTGAGTTCATTTTGCCTGGCTGACCAAATTTTGAATGGAGTACTTGAAACCTATTGATACAGGTGGGATCAAAACCAAGAGGTAACCTAATAGGCTTTGCTCGACGAGCCGGTTCCAAATCTTTGAAAGGTATTTTAATTCTACTAACTCCATTTTTCTTTGTAGGTATTGATGCAACCCAGCGAATATCTCCTTTAAAGAAATTTGATAGTGATAAAGGTTTCTTTTCACAAGCAATCGCAAATTTTAATGTTCTCCCTTCTCCCTCAACGTCAAGAATTAATCCAGAATATTTGGAAAGATTAAAAGGCTTATCAAAAATTGGAGAGCGGCAACTAACAAAGCCACCGCCTTCTTCTACTAAGTTACCCTCAAGAAACAAGCCTTTCTCTGAAGAACGACAAGTTGCAAGACTTGATCCACCCATAATTGTGTCATTCAGAGATTTCCAATCTGAAAATTCTGAACCCTGTATGAGAGGAGTTATTGAAACTTCTGTCGGTGGTGAATCAGGAATCAATTAAGAAGTACTGCTCTACTCATACAATAATCTAACTAGGAAGATGGGTAAGCATCTTTATCAGTTAAGACAATAATTTTAGAGTTTGGTGAAACTAATTTTGCGGGTGTTCGCTCCCATGATTCAGAATGATCAAGTAGACGTTGAAGAGCCGTTTGTTTAGCAGATCCACTGATTAGAAAGACTACATTATCTGCTGAACTGAGCAATTTACTAGTAAAGGTTATTCTTTTATGACCTTTACCTTCGCCAACAGTTATTAGACTATCTCTTTCAAATAATGCATCGGAGTCAGGGAAGAGGGAGGCTGTATGCCCATCATCTCCCAAGCCTAATAAAATTAAATCAAATTTTGGTGGATCCCCATCTATATTATCTTTCAAAATTGTTTCATAATCTTTAGCACTATCCTCTGGCGACGCTAATTCAACGGTTGAAACACTAAAAAATGATGCTTTTAGAGAAGGGTTACCTTCTTTAAACAAAGAATTATTCAATAAAAAGCAATTACTATCTTGCGATTCATTGTCAACCCATCTTTCATCTCCAAGGAACAAATCGACATTGGTCCATTCAAGATTTTTTTTACCCAATAAAGAATAAGCAGCCTTCGGAGTCGAACCACCGCAAAGGGCAATTTTTGCTTTACTTTTAATTTTTAAAGTTGACTCAATAATCTGAGCAATTAAATCAGAGGCAGCATGAGCGAGAGAGTTTTTGTCTTCTGAAACTTGAATTTCATATTTAATCATTAGTATCAATCAATCCATTCAGTGTGAAATGATCCGGCTTTGTCTACGCGCTCATATGTATGTGAGCCAAAACAATCTCTCATTGCCTGAACCAAGTTTTGAGGAAGTCTAGAAGTTCTAAAGCTATTTAAATAATCAAGAGTGCTACTTAAACATGGAACTGGAATTCCAGCATTAGCAGCAGCAGAAACCACCTTAGTTAGGCCAGAAAGACGATTATTCACTTGCTGAGTAAACCAACTATCTAGGATAAGATTGCTTAACTTCGGATCCTTTTTAAATGCATCCTGTATACGACTCAAAAGAGTAGACCTTATTATACAACCACCTTTCCATATTTGAGCTATGGAGGGCATGTCAAGATCGTAATTATATTCATCAGAAGCGAGTCGTAAAATGTCCATACCTTGGGCATAGCTAGCTATTGTAGCCAATACAACTGCATCCATAAGTAAGGGCATTCCATCAGAAGGCTTTCCAAAATCAACAAAGGAAGGATTATTGCCGTTTAAGATTGTTTCTGCATAATTTCTTTGATCTTTCATCGAACTCATAACCCTTCCATTCAAAGATGCATAGATAGTTGGAACAGAAGCTCCAAGTTCAAGTGCACTGACGACTGTCCATAAGCCAGTTCCTTTTTGGCCAGCCTTGTCCATTATCTTTTCAACAAGATCGGAACTGTCATCAGGATCCTTAACTCGTAAACATGCCTCTGTGATTTCAACAAGATAGGAGGAAAGTTCTTCGGTTTTATTCCAATACCCCATAACAGATGCCATCTCATCGCCAGTCATCCCACAAACTCTCTTCATTAAGTCATAGGCCTCAGCCAATATTTGCTCGATCCCATATTCAATTCCATTGTGAACAGTCTTAACAAAATGTCCTGATCCTCCTGGACCGATGTAAGTGACACAGGGTCCGTCTTCTACTTGCGCCGCCATTTTATTCAACAAGCTCTCAATAGCATCGTAAGAGGTCTTTGTACCACCAGGCATCATGCTAGGCCCTTCCAATGCACCCTTCGCTCCACCTGATACACCCATGCCAATGTATCCAAAACTCTTACTCTCAAGTTCTTTTACTCTTCTTTCTGTATCCATAAATTGAGCATTTCCACCATCTATGAGCAAATCACCTTCCTCGAGGAAAGGGGAAATTTGATTAATGACAGCATCAGTAGCCGCACCGGCTTTAACCATCATCAAAACTCTTCTTGGACGTTCCAACTTTGATACAAATTCTTGAAGATCCTTTGCTCCTTGAATTGATTTATTTAATCCTCTACCTAAAAGAAAATCTTCAGTTTTTTGATAAGTACGGTTATAGACCACACTAGAAAAACCATTTCGCTCTGCATTAAGAACAAGGTTCTCTCCCATCACTCCAAGACCGACTAATCCAAAATGTGCCTTGGTCATTAAGTTAATAAGTTTCTACTTGAAGTAGTGTGACGACTGTGGAATCATTTCGCCGCATTAAATGCCTCAATGTCAGGGATGAAGGATTCTTTAATAAATATTTGATAATAAAATCTAGAAAAAACTAGGCTTATTAAATTTCTAGAACATTAAATTAAAATCAAATAATTGTTCCATCAGGAATTGTTGCATTTTTGACAATGACAACTATTCCATTACGAATATAAAAACCTTGATCTGCTCTATCAGCTTCCTCCACATTGTCTTTATTGACTATCGTAACATTGTCACCTATTCGAGCATTTTTATCGAGAATTGCTCTTTTAACAGTTGTTCCTTGACCCACACCTAAGGGAATACCACCACCATTTCTTAAGGCTATTCTCTCCTCATATGACTCGTAAAAATCAGATCCCATAACAAGGGTTTCATTTAGAACAACATCACTTTCAATCCGACTCCTAACTCCCAATACACAATGGTGAATACTACATGATTTAAGTATTGACCCTTCAGAAACTATTGAATCAGTTATTTGTGTGTCTACGATTTTCGAAGGCGGCAGATACCTAGGCCTTGTGTAGATAGGGAACTTCTCATCATAAAAACTAAATGGAGGAGTTGGTTGCTGGGTTAAGGCTAAATTTGATTCAAAAAACGCGCCAATAGTTCCAATATCTTCCCAATAATCATTAAATACATAACTTTTCAGTTTATCTCCTCTTCCAAGAGCTTCAGGAATAATTTCTTTTCCAAAATCTGTATAGGAGGGGAATTTATTTAATAAATCAAAAAGAGTGGAACGACTAAAGACATATATTCCCATTGAAGCCAAATAAGGTTTTTCTCTCGCCTCACTTGCTTCCAAGCCAAACCTTGAAGTATCCACAGCCATTGCTTTCAAAGAATTACCAGTTGGTTTCTCCCGAAATTCCTGAATATTTCCAGATTCATCAGTGCGCATCAAACCAAATGCTTCAGCTTGAGCTGAATCAACTGGTAAGGCTGCAACGGTTAAATCTGCTCCGGTTTTTCGATGCTGTTCAACAAATAAGCTGTAATCCATCCGATAAAGCTGATCTCCAGAGAGAATCAAATATTCATCAACATCCCACTCCTGAAAAAGCCACTGATATTTTCGGACAGCATCAGCAGTTCCCTCAAACCAAGATGGTGTTTCTGGTGTCTGCTGCGCAGCTAACACCTCAACAAAACCTTGACCAAATGGTCCACTGAGATTATAAGTTTGCGCAATATGCCTATTAAGTGAAGCACTATTGAATTGCGTAAGAACATACATCTTACTGATGTCAGAATTTATGCAATTACTTATTGGAATATCTATAAGTCGATATTTACCCGCTAATGGAACTGCGGGTTTTGCCCTCATCTTCGTTAATGGATATAGGCGTGATCCTTTTCCACCGCCAAGAATGATGGCAAGTACTCTCTTCATGAAGGCACTATTAATCGGCTATTCCGAGCAAACCTACTGGATAGAGTGCTCATTAATCCAGAAAAAAGTGATAAGTAGTAAGAAATTCAAAAGTAAATTACAAAATCAGTTGTTTTTGGGCTTGTTTAAAGAACTAGAAACATCAAGATTAAAAAGTTTTTCAATCACATCAAGAGAATCTCTACGATCGTTCCTTGATTGAGGTGCTCTTAATTTTGTTACTGGAGTATGCAGTATTTTATTAATGATGCCCTTGCTTAATGCCTCAACAACTTTTCTTTCTCTAGCGGAGAAATCAGGCCCCATTCTACTTAGTGCCTTCTGAAGTTCTTCTTTTCTGATTGACTCCAAACCAGATCTAAGGCAATTAATAGTTGGAACTGCCGCTAAACTATCCCACCATTCTAGAAAAATACGACACTCTTCCTCTATTAATCCTTCTGCCTCTAAGGCTAGCTTTTGTCTTGCCTCTTGATTTCTTGAAACGACTTCTTGAAGGTCATCAACATCATGAGATTCAATACCAGCAACTGATTTTGCATCAGAGGAAATGTTTCTCGGAACTCCAATATCAATAAGTCTTAATAAAGATTTTCTATCTATTTTTAGCAATCTTTCAGCATCAATAATTGGCTCATTAGCCGCTGTACTTGTAAAAACAAGAGTACTGAATGAGAGACAATTATCAAGTTCATCTATTAATTGGCAATCAATTTGGATATCGGGGAACGCTGCTGAAAGATCTTCAGCCCTCTTTTTAGTCCTATTTAAAAGTGTAAGTGAGTAGCATCCTTTTGATTGGAGATGCTGAAGTAACAAACGACTCATTCGACCAGCACCAACAACAGCTACTTTTTCAGTTTCTAAAGTCATCAATTGATCTTTCCCTTGCGCTTGACCAAGTTTTAATTGAGCTAGTTCTACAGCAGCAGAACTTATAGAAACTGCCCCTGTTCCAAGATTTGTCTCGGTCCTTACTCTTTTTCCAGTACTTACTGCCTGTGTTAATAATCTATTCAAAATAGGTCCTAGACTTTGATGATCTTGACCAAGCCGGACCATTTTTTTTACTTGAGAAAGAATCTGTCCCTCTCCTAAAACCAAACTATCCAAGCCAGCAGAAACCCTCATAACATGAGATACCGCTTTTTCTTGCACAAAGTCAAACAAATGTGGAGAAAGTATCTCATCATCAAGGCCCGAAAATTCAAGAAGAAAAGATTTAATTGCTTCTATCCCTAATTTCGGGTCCTTAACTAAG
>QCEW01000035.1 GCA_003280445.1 Prochlorococcus sp. AG-363-A03
ATAAAAAAGGTTGATCAAGATGGTGAAATTATTGAAAGTCCTCCTCGCTCAGATCTTTGGGCTGCACAGACCCCTCAGGGCTTTCCAGTAAATAAACTGAAGCATGCGCATAGTCAAGCAATCACTAAAGGATGGAATGTAACCGATGATGCATCCTTATTCGAGCGCGTTGGATTGCCAGTAAAAATATATGATGCAGGGCCTTCAAATATTAAAGTGACAACCCCATTTGATCTTGTGATTGCAGCGTCTTTATTAACTACATTAAAAGAGTAAGTCTCCCTTTGTCGCCATTTAAGATAGCTTGACTACCTAATGGAAGTGATGCATTCCCACAACAGTGTCCAATGGGTAGATTTGAAACAATTGGGATTTTAAGGTCTTGTGTTCGATCTTTGAAAATATCGATAAGATCAAACGTCTTCGTTTTATCGACGTCTTTCTCATTCTCACAGTGTGTAAATGCGCCAAAACCCAGGCCAGATAGATTTTGTAGAACTCCCGCCAATCTTAAGTGAGTTAGCATTCTGTCAACTCTGTAGGGAGCTTCTCCAATATCTTCGATGATCAAAATTGATTTTTTGAAATTTGGTAGATGTTTAGTCCCAATCAAGTGAGTAAGGACAGTGAGGTTACCAGCTATCAGATGCCCCTTTGATACCCCGCCTCCCCATGGATCTCCATAAATATCTGGTACACAATTGCCAAACAAAATTGATTTAAGCCTGTCTTTACTCCAGTCTGGCTCGGATCCCATTGTTGGGGTTTATGGACCATGAATTCCTCCCTGAAATCCACTTGCTAGTCGTGCAAGAAGCAGGGAAGTTAAATCAGAAAAGCCAATCATCCAACCTTCTTTCCATGGTTGTCTTTTTTCAAGCAATCTTGCAGAACCCCACCCACCTCTAGCAAAAGCTAAGAGAGGATATTGATCGTCTGGGTGTAATTCATTAAATCTAACTTCATCATTACCCGCTAAATACCCCCATGATCTACCTATGTTATCGATCTGGTTGCAGATTAACCCCCATTTTTGAAGGACTTTGATCCCAGAGTGAAGATCTTCTTTTTTAGTTATTGCTGAACTTGCGGCAACTATGTGGAAAAGGTCGCCTTTTTTTAGAGGATCAGGCATTTATAAATCTTGCTAAAGAAATTGATTAAATAAGCTTGCTGAAGACCATGCCTAGAAGTAATAAACTGCCAAGTCGCACTTGATTGCTGAAATGCAAACCTGAACTCTTAATACCTTTTGATCTTGAACTTAATAAGATAACCTCTCTTTGCATTCCTAAAGCAGTTATCAACCAAAAAGGCCAATATATTAATCCTAAATTTGCTTTGAAAGCAGCAAGAGCTAGAAAAAAACAGGTCAAAACGTAGCAAAAAGAAACTGTTTTTATTGATTTCCCCCCGAGGCTGATCGCACTACTATTTAGACCAATTAGTTTGTCTTCAGATTCATCTGCCATTGCATAAACTGTATCAAAGCCGAAAGTCCAAAAAATAGTTGCAAGCCAACAAAATACTAATATTGTTGTTCCTTCTGACAAAGAAGATTCACTTGCTGCCCAAGGTATTAACACTGAAAAACCCCAACACATAGAAAGAATAAGTTGGGGAAATTTAAACCATCTTTTTGCTGATGGATATAAAAGAATAAAAGGTAATGATAACGACGCAAGTGTGAAACATAAACTTCTACTTTCTTCTGGGATTAAAAGAACTATAAAAAGACTAAATAACAACATTAAGATTAGTAGTATCCATGCGGCTTGTTGAGATACTTTGCCATTAGCTAATGGTCTTTCTTTAGTTCTTATTACCCTCTTGTCAAACTGTCGGTCCCAAATATCATTAGCTATACATCCAGCACCGCTTACAAATAATCCACCTAAAATTATTATTCCCAAAATGAATAGAGAGGGAGGAGCTGAAGGCGTTAACCAAAGAGACCAGCCAGCAGGAATGAGAAGTATCAATCTTCCGCTTGGTTTGTTCCATCTCAGAAGTTGAAAATAAGAACCCATTTGTTGGGTAAGAAGATTATTCACGTTAATTCAAATTGATAATGATTTTTAAGGTCTTCTCAATGGGGTGCTGAGGGTGTCAGAGTATTGAGGTTGAACCTATTCATTTATGTTAGGTGACTCAATAAATAATTCTTCTGAAAGGAATCCTATTGAATTGGATCTTGGAGAAAATCAATATGCTGAATTATGTAGAGTGGCAACAATTGATATTGGCACGAACTCAACTCATCTATTAATTGCAAAGCTTGAGCGAAAATTAAATACTTTTAGTATTGAACTTGCAGAGAAATCGACAACACGACTAGGAGAAAGAGATCCTATCACTGGTGAACTTACATCCCTAGCTATGAATAGGGCTTTTTCAACATTAAAAAGGTTTAAGGAGTTATCTGAAAGTTATAATGTTGAGAGTCTTCTTATTGCCGCTACAAGTGCTGTTAGAGAAGCACCAAATGGAAAGAATTTTATTTCTGAAATAAAGAGAAAGATAGGCTTAGATGTTGAATTGATAAGCGGAGCAGAGGAAGCAAGATTGATTTATCTAGGTGTACTTTCAGGAATGCAATTTGGAAATAAACCTCATCTAGTTCTTGATATTGGAGGAGGCTCGACAGAATTAATCCTTGCTGATTCTTCGGAGGCACGAGCATTAACAAGTACAAAGATTGGAGCAGTAAGATTACAGAGAGAATTTATTAAAAAAGATCCAATATCCTCTCAGGCTGAATTATTTTTAAGGTCATTTATCAGAGGCTCTATGGAGTCTGCAATTGACAAAGTAACCAAGAGGATTGAAGAAGGTGAAACACCAGTTTTAGTTGCAACTAGTGGAACTGCTATGGCTATTGGGGCATTGATCTCTAACAAAGAAGATAAGCCTCAATCAAAATTACAAGGATATAAAATCTCAAAAAATAATTTGGATTTAATTGTTAGTCAATTAATAAAAATGACGCCTTATGAAAGGAGTGAATTATCCTCATTAAGTGAAAGAAGATCTGAGATTATTGTCCCAGGGGCATTGATTTTACAAACTATAATGAGTATGGTTAATGTAAACGAAATAGTTTTAAGTGAGAGAGCTCTTCGTGAAGGATTAGTTGTTGATTGGATGTGTCGAAATAATTATTTAAAAGATCAGCTGAGCTTTCAAGGATCAATAAGAGAAAGAACAGTTATACATCAGGCGAGAAGATTTGGTGTTAATTCAAAACGATCAAAAAAAGTTGCCGAATTTGCTCTTGATTTTTATGATCATACAAAGGGAATCTTGCATGATGATAATGGTGAAGGTAGAGATCTTTTATGGGCAGCCGCTAAACTTCACGCATGTGGAAAACATATTAATATAAGTGCTTTTCATAAGCATTCTTGGTATTTAATCAAAAATGGTGAACTCTTAGGATATTCCCAAAGTGAGCATTTAATGGTCGCTGCTATTGCGAGATATCATAGGAAAAGTTTTCCCAAAAAAAAACATGAAGCTTGGCAATTATTGATTGATGAAAGTCAAAAAAAATTGGTGGCTGAAATGTCTTTACTTCTTCGTCTTTCATGCTCTTTGGATAGAAGGCCAGAACCTTTGATATCAAAAATAGTAATTGAGGTTAATAATGAAAAAATTAATATAGAGCTTATTCCAAATGAATTAGGTCAAAACTTAGATCTTGAGAAATGGAGCCTAACTAAGACAATTGTACTAATAAAGAAAATAAAAGATTTTGATATAAATCTACTTTAAGAATATATGTTTTTGTCTAATAAAAATAAATAACTTTGTTGTAGATTATTTGAATCATTTTGTACATTTTGAATATATTTTAATACCATGATTGAAGTCAATAATCCTAGAGCACCCGATAAAATTAGCAAGCCAAATGGATTTAAATTTCTTTTGCTTTTTGTATTGTTCTTCTTAATAACAGGACTAGCTTTAGGCTCATTATTTTTCTTTTCATTAAGTTCTTCAAGAATAAAACTTGTATCTAAGTTCAATTTCTCGGCTATTCTGCGAACCATTGCTCTAATAAAAACTTTTTCAGGAAGTGCTGCTTCATCTCCTGATTCAAGTGCAATTAATTGTTCTTTCCCAATTCTTAATGATGAAGAAAGATCCTCTACTGACAGATTTCTACCTTGTCGCGCTTCTCTGAGAAACTCACCAACTGCTTTTAATGCGGGTTTTTTATTTGCGATATAGGTACTATCGCTTTTTTTTTCTTCACTTTTGTCCAATTAAAAACCTTTTTGTCATCAAGATTATTGTAAAGGCTCTGTAAAGTCGTTTGTCTCTAAAAGATCATTTATCTATAGTTTAAAGATTGTAAAATACATTATTCCTTAATTGTTGCTTTTTAACTCGGCCTAAATAAATGCGAATGGCTTGGATTATAAAGTTTTGATCTATTATTCCCGAACTTTAATGATGGGCTAATTATATATAATGTGGTTCTGATTAATTTTTTTTCTCTAGAAGTTCTTACCATCTCACTTAAAGGTACAACTTTTATCCACTCATCTGGCCAACTTACTCTATATGCAATAGCTACAGGAGTATTTGCAGGATAATAGTTTTTAAGTATCGATTGAACTTCTTCCACATGTCTTGCACTTAGGTAAAGACATAAAGAAGATTGAACAGATGCTAGCTTTTGAAGACTTTCCTTCGCTGGTTTCCCTGTCCTGCCATCAGCTCTACTAAGAATTATTGTTTGGGTTAAATCTGGAACCGTGAGTTCGAATCCTAAAGTTGCTGCTGTTGCTTGATAGGCGCTTACTCCAGGGACTACCTCTACCTCAATTCCTTCATCATTTAATCTACATATTTGTTCTGATATGGCTCCATATAAGCAAGGGTCACCATCATGTAGACGAACAATTTTTTTACCTTCCTTGTTCTTTTTAATTAAGATCATAAGAATCTCTTCTAGAGTTAATGAGCTTGTTTTAATCTTTTCACAACCATCTTTTACAAGTTTTGTTATTTGCAAAGGAATAAGAGAGTCTGTCCAAACAAGCACATCAGCTGTTTTTATTCTTTGTTGAGCTCTTATGGTCATTAAGTCTAAAGCCCCTGGACCTGCTCCTACTATTGAAATTGGATTCATTTATTTCTCCCAACAAATTAAGGAAGGATCGGGGAGCGCTTTTTTAGAAATATAAATTCTCCATATTCCAAATAAACCAGCACTAATTAAAAATAAGCTAATCAATTGAGCTATTCGTAAACCCCCCTCACAAAAAGGTGGAATACCACCCAAGCAGAGAGGGTCTGTTCTTATGGCCTCTATCCAAAACCTTCCTAAACTATAAGAAATTAAATATAAGCAACTTAAGCTGCCAGATGGGAGTTTAAGTTCTCTGTTATTTGACTTTCTAGAAAGAAAAATTAGTATGCCAAAAATAAAAATATTCCATACTGATTCATAAAGAAAAGTAGGGTGAAAATAATCTTTTGTGGAGAATATTTCTGGTCTAAATTCATAAGGTATAAATAATTTCCAAGGTAAGTTTGTTGGCACACCAAAAGCTTCATTATTAAAAAAATTACCCCATCTACCGATTGCTTGCCCTAGTGCTACGGAGGGGACTAAAACATCGATAACATCCCAAAAAGGTTCTTTTTTCCAACGGCAAAAAAATACAACTGATAACGTGCCCATTATTAGCGCACCATGAATTGCAATTCCTCCTGCCCAAATTTCAATTGCACTTGGTATTGGGATATTTAAGTTCAGAAAAGTAATAGAGCTCCAGAAATTTTTACCAGTGTAGTTTCTCCATTCAAATGCAACATAATAAATTCTTGCACCAATCACAGATGCCAAAACTAAAATAGGAAGTAAATCGTTAATCAGGCTTTTTTTGAATCCTTTCTTTGAGGCTAGTTCACCTGAAATATTTAAACCTACTAAAACTGAAATAGCTATTAGTAATCCATACCACCTTAATGAAAAAGGTCCTAGTTGAAATAACTCAGGACCTGGTGATCTAAGCGCTAAAAAAATATTTTCCATCAACTATTTGTAATTTTATATTCCTTCAGCAGCTTGGACCTTCTCAACTTGTTTCTTTTTAAGAACTAGCATTATTTGTGATAAACCAACCCCTATAAAGAAGATTATCATTCCAATAACTCTTGCTTTGCTTTGCAAAACTATTTCTTTGTCAAGTTGACCAAAGCCTCCAACATTGGGGTCTTCAGTTAATTTTGCACCCGCCTCGATAATGTCACCTTCTTTTACTAGTAATGAAGTCCCCGAAGGAATGTTTTCAGCAAAACTTTCTCCTTTTTCATTATTTAGATTAATAATTTGTGTACCATCTTCATTTGTATCAATTGAGGTTATTGTTCCAGAATTGGTTGCTGTAAACAAATTGTTATTGCTTTTTTCACCAGTTGGATAAACCTGACCTCTTCCTCTATTACCTCCTATATGAATTGAATATTTACCAAAGTTATAATTTTTGTCTTTTCTAGGATCAGGTGAAAGTACTGGGAAGACAATCTCTCTGTTTTGATCACCAGGTAAAGGGCCTACTAAAATAATATTTTCTTGCTCTTCACTGTATTGAGTGAAGTAAACCCCTTGTGTCTCTTCTTTTATTTCATCAGTCCATCTTTCTTGAGGAGCAAGCTTAAATCCGTCTGGAAGCATTACAACCGCTCCAACTTGGAGAGGAACCTTGCTGCCATCAGCTCCAATTTCTTGAAGATCCTTTTTGTAAGGTATTTCTACGACTGTTTTGAAAACACTATCAGCAGCAACTGCTTGAGGTACTTCAGCTCTAGTTGGCATGCTTGCTACGTGACAATTAGCGCAAACAATTTTTCCAGTTGCCTCTCTAGGGTTATCAAATTTCTGTTGAGCCCAAAATGGATATGCCCAACTTGGTTGAGGAACTAGAAATATCGAAAATCCAAGAACAATTGAACAAAGGAAAAGTTTTAATGAACGACGCATGGTTTCAGAAGTAGTATTGAAGTTTTTTTTCATTTATTTCTTAACCCCACCAAGGATCAGTACCAGTTCGAAAATCAGTTTCTGTCCACTGACTTACTAGAACCTGATCATCCTCGACCGAGACATGAGCTATGGCTAGTGATAAAGGGGCTGGGCCTCTTACAACTTTCCCTGTCGAATCGTATTGACTTCCATGACATGGACACATGTATTTATTTGCTCCGCTATTCCAGGGGACTACACAACCTAGGTGAGTACAAATGGCATTAATTCCATAACTAGTGATTGCATCCTCGCCTTCTACTATTAGGTAAGTTGGGTCACCTTTAAGGCCTTGGACTAAACTCCTGTCTCCAATAGGATGAGTAGATAACCATGCACTTGCTTTTACTGGATTACCTAGCTCGTCTTTAGCATTAGTTCCACCTCCACCTCCACCGGATCTGTAGGGAGTGAAATATTGAGCTACTGGATATAAAGCTCCTAAGGCAACTCCAGTGACGGTACCAAAGGTAAGCAAGTTCATGAACTGCCTTCTGCCCATTGAGGGCACATCTGCAGCATTCAATTGTGTCATTACAGATGTTCACCTGAATTATGATATTAGACCAAAATGGACACTAAAAGATTATTAATCTCTGCCAAGACTGGCTTTCGACATGAGTTTTAAATCTAACGAGTTAAATTCTGATAGCTTTTCTTCTCCAATCCCCTTGGAAGTAGACGAGGTAGTGGGGTGCTTAAGAAGGCGTTGGGGTGTCACATATGATTTGAAATTGTTAATCAAAAAAGACAGAATATATTTACAAATGATGTGGGGATTTTTAGAACAACAATCTTTTCCTTTGGATGAGGAAACCTTTAGAGAAAATTTGAATCGAACATTAGAAATTATTAATCGCTCAGGTCAATCGGGCTTCGTAAGAAATTGGTTGGAAAATGTACAGGCAAAGCCAAGGCTTGGAAGAGCAATAACATTACCTTTTCCTACGGATCAAAGGATGGACGAATTTGTCCTTTGAGATTTGTTGTTAAGGCCACTAACCCAATCCCAATAAGAAACAAAAAAGTTATGGAGGTGGATAAAAGAAGCATGGTTATGGGATCAGTCGATGGAGTTAAAACAGCTCCTGCAAATGCTGAAGCCATAACTACTAATCTCCATGCAGATAACATCTTTTTCCAAGAAATTATTTCTAAGAAACCTAAAATTAATTGAAGAATTGGTAACTGGAAGGCTAAACCAGTTGAGAGCATGAGCAGAAGTACGAAATCTAAATACTTTTCTATTGACCAAATTGGTTCGACAACATCAGCACCATAACTTATTAGAAATCCTAAAGCAGCAGGTATCAAAGCCTTCCACGCAAAGAAAATTCCTAAGAAAAATAAAATTGCTGAACCTGCAACAGAGGGGGCTATAAGGAGTTTTTCTTTTTTAGTTAGCCCAGGAAGTATGAATTTTAAAAATTGGTAAAGTATGAAAGGGAGAGAAATAGTAAGTCCTCCATAACCTGCAACTTTTATTGAAGTAAATAAAAATTCACCAGGTGCTACTTGTAAAAATTGTATTTTTCCTGCCGGTATCTCCAATGCCTGTACAAGTTTCCTAACAAATAACAAGCAAAAACCTGATGATATGACAATTGCAATGAGACTCTTTAATACCCTTTGACGAAGTTCTTCAAGATGATCAATCAAAGGCATCTCAAGTGATTGAGATGCGCCAAATGAACTAGCTTTTCCTTTTACCATTATGGGAGGAGGAGCTTTTATAATATTTTCTTTTTTGTTGGAGCTGTTCAGGTTGATTTAGTTATTAAGTTTATTTTAGTAGAAATTTGATTTTGCAAGCATTCAAGAAATTTTTTAGCTATTTTATGAGACTAAAATAAATA
>QCEW01000036.1 GCA_003280445.1 Prochlorococcus sp. AG-363-A03
CCCTCCATAAAAGGTTTTCCAATAAAAAAGACCCTAGGTATGGTGTCCTACGGGCCTGGGTGATGGGGATACTATTTCTAACCCTATTTCCCATATAAATCAACCCCCCCCTACAGATGGTGTTCACTTAAAGCTGAGATAAAATATATGGTGCTTTAATGTTGCCTAATCTGATTGATTTGATTATTATTTTTGAAAAGCTGGGTGATGGGGATCCTTCAGCATTTTATTTTGCCCTCATGAGATGAGGGCTTTTTTTATTTCTTATTTTGTTTTGTGGCGGACCTATCCGTTCAATTATTTTTAATTAGCCTTTATATCCTTCTAATATTAATCGTGTTTGAGCATTTTGTTTGATCGATTTTTGTATTGCATGCGACATATATTAGATGTTTTGAAATATACGACTTGACATTACCTATTCATTCTTGCTAGTACATGTGTACTGCTAAAAGCAAATGACTTTATCTGCGTCCCCGTATGCTGTCTTTAAGGCTGAAGAATGGGTATCTGCCGTAGCCCAACCTATTGGAATTGGTCAATGTCTACGACTCACCCCAAAGAAGCTTGTTCCGATCAGATCTTCGGTCAAGAAGAAGAGTGCTAATTCCTTGAGACAGCGATTCTCAAACAAACATGTTCAGCTTGCGTTTGCATGACATGTCAGCATTTCAATTATTCCAGCGACAAGCATTGCAGAACAATTCTTTCGTGTCATGTTCATCGTCGTCTTATTCCTCATGGATACCATTTGATTTCACGTTGTCTTCTTTGAATGCGGCAACGAGTGAAAGAGATTGGTTGGTGTCCAGAGGTGGCCTGACACTTTGAATAGATCAATTCGCTTATTAGTTTTCCCATACCATCTTTGATCAGCATATGAGCTCTATTAGCTTTATTGACTAGCCTTGTTTTGTATTCGTTTTTTGCTTTTCTCTCGCCCACTTGATATGGCTTTATAGTCAAGATCCAATTATTTGAAGGTGTCACTTTAATCGATATTGATAGATATATGAAAATTTAGTAGTCGATTAACCATTGACTATTGAATTTAATACCCTATATGTGATAGATGTATTAAGAAAGTAATTATTGAGTTATGTCTCAGTTATCCATCAAAGTTAGTGCTAAAGGTGATGCCTTGATTGCTACCTTGCAAAAGGAGATCTTTAACAGACGTCGTAAGAAGGTTACTGCTTCTCAAGTCGTTGAAACCCTTGTTGAAAGCGGTGCTAAATCTCAGTCTGATAAACGTTACGCAGCTTCTTGGAAAAACCTAATTAAAGATATCGAAAAAGCAGCTAAAGTTTCTGAGGTTCATGGAAATAAGCCAGCAAATATTAGCGCTGATGAATGGGCTTTAATTCTTTCTCATCGCACACGTAAAGGCTCTGCTCCCAAAGCTGCTGCAGCAAAAAAAACCACAACTAAAAAAGCAGTAGCTAAAAAGCCTGTAGCTAAAAAGGCAACAGCAAAGAAAGCAGTAGCTAAAAAGCCAGTAGCTAAAAAGGCTGCAGCCAAAGCTAAAGCTGAGGTTTCTGCAGTTGTTAAGCCAAGTGCTGGTAGACCTGCTAGACGTGCACGCAAAGCCAGAAAAGCACCTGAAGCTGCTAAATAAAGCTTACCCAGACCGTCTCAGGCGGCATGAGAGGTTCAATGCCTCTCACTGGTATTTTTGGTAGATATCTTGCTTATATTTATTTGGATCTTTTTGCTCAGGTAGGCCTCTTTTTTTAATCAGTAACTATTAAACCTGCATTACATAGAGCGTTGAATACCTTTTTTTTGCGCTCCATTTTTTTTTCTGTTGGCTGAAGCATATCAAGTATGGACGCAATACAACTTATTTCATAGGAACCCTGGGAAATGAGAGCTGCATCACATATTTCATTATTAGCAATTACAGGTTCGATACCCGTGAATTTCAATTTCTGAATTGATGCTTTTAAAACTTGCTCGAGATATTCTAGTTGTTCGTTATTCAATGTCTTTCTGTCTACATAATCCATCAGAACTAATGAGGGCTTCACTACTAAATCTATAAAAAACTAATTTAACTACTTTTTAGAAATATTTTGGTCTCTTTGGATTTTCTATCTTTTAGTTGTCTTTTTTATTCATATCAGCTTTATATGCATTGAGAGCCTCTTTAATTCTTCCTGGTGCAAAAGGATTTTTACCTTTTGCCTCTTTCTTTGCTTCTTGCCATGCATTTTCGATTTCTTTCTTTGCTATCGGATCGTTATTGAAATTTGTGTATAGCTTCATCAGATACCAAGTGCTTAAAACTAATAGTCCAAGACCTAATAAATACATGAGACTGTCTCGATAATTACGACAATCTAACCAATCAAATGGAAATTTTGCCTATAACTAAAAAAATACGTATGCGCTATGCCACTTATCGTAGATCCTTCTAAAGATACGAGTAATGGAGTTGGGAAGATTTTTAGAACAATCAATATCACACTTGCCATCGCACTACCTTTGTCAACAATTTTGGTGACTATCTTTTGGGGCTTAAAACATGGTTTCAGTAGTTTTATTTAATTTCAATAGCGAAATTAATTTTTATCCAAATAAAATTTTAATGAGTTCAACAAATGCTTTGATGCTCCAAAATAAGATGCCTCCATAAATAAACCCTGCCAGACCAGAAGCCCAGTCATTATAAAATTTCCACGAAATGATTATCACGAGGATTCCAAGAAAGAGTGAATATGTAGCCATTATTTTGTTGTCTCTTTCAAGAGACGTTTTGTGAAAAAGTTTAGAGGTCGGTATACCTAACTTTTGTGTAGTAGCAACCGAAGTGAGTTGTATTTACCGAATCAATTTCTACGGTATGCCTCATCCCTAACTAAATTAATTTAGGACAGAGTAGTTGTGTACTCCGAAAGAAAAGTTATGTACACTTCACTCTTCGACACTTTTTTCTCTGATTCTTTAATTGCACCTACCAGAACTGTTTATGTGGTTTCTGATAGTCAGCTTGAAGAGCTTAAGCGTAATCAACGTCAAGAGGAACTCGACGACATCGAGGACTCCAGAAAAAAACTTGAAGAGAGCTATAAAGCTCGTATTAAAGTTCTTGATGAACGTCAAAATGAGATAAAAGAGGAACTTAAGGCTTTGTCTCCTACAAAGGTTAAGGCTGCCCTTAATAAGAAGTAACTGTTAATTGGTCTGAAGAATGTGTTTCTTAGCACCTCCCTATTTAACTGGAGGTGCTTTTTTACTAAATGTTCAAATGATTTTTCTCAAAGCATTTCTTTGTATCTAAATCTATGAAAGTGTTAATTGTCTAGATTATCTTTTTGGCTTTCTTTAAGCGCCTTATTACCCTCTTTGAGCGTTGTCCTGACCCACCAAACTGAAATTCCTGTAATAGCGATGCCTAATGTCATTATTGAAATTATTGTTGAAGTCACTTGTTATAACCCTTAATTGCTTGGGTTGATTTTGCTTTTTTTAAGCAGCTCATCAGATATAAAAAATTGATTTTCCCAGATTAAAAATATTTTAATTGATGACTCTAAAATAATTTAAGAGAAAGATGAGGATAAATTCACTTGCCATAGGTCTTCTTGATGGTTTATACCGAGATTAATTGAAGAGGAAAACTATGAAACTTCAAACTTCATTTAGCGTCCCCAGAGAGTATATGGGTGATATAGGTAGAAAGCACGAGGCAGTCAAAAGAGGAATGACATCGATAGCTTCATACTGGGAGAGAGAGTGTGCTTTAAATCCTTCCTCACCTGCATGTCTTATTTTTGAAGACTAGTAGTTGAAAGATAATAAGGAAATATACTTTCCTTGAGCAAATAGTTAATCTTTTACTTCTCAATGAAAAGTGTTATAAAAACTTGGTTTGGATTATTTCTTTCCTTATCTTTAGTAATTAGTTTTTGCATCCACTCAGTTGAAGCACAGCCGGTGTTAATGACAATGGATGTTGATATTGAAAATGATCAAGGCTCAATGGATACGAAAAGTATTGATGATCTTTTAGGGCCAGATACAAATTTCCCATTTGATCCAGCAAATCATAGAGATGGATCTAATCCGATCAAAAGGATTGGCAAAATAAGCGACGATAATTTGTAAATACGTACCTTTTTATTTTTTAAGCAAAAGTTCTAAACGTTTTTTTTGTTCTTCAAGAGATTCGGTCTTTTCATTTCTTTTTGCTTCCATTCTATTTTTTATAGATTCATCAACTTGTCTTGCGATACTTGCTTTCCTAAGGAAGACAAGGATTGAAATCACAGCAAATAGAAGTGCAAGTGAACCCAATGGAACTATTGTTGCGCTCATTTCTTCCATTAGTAATTACAGGCGTTATATAAACGATTAGCTTTCTGTTGATCCTCACATTTTTTTAGTTTCGTTTCTAACTCTTCCATCTCCTTTTGAGCCTGATTGATTAATTCCAATGACCATTGCCAGTTTCGCTCATTGCAATGTTGTTTTGCAGAATCCCAGTCCATGGTTGGATTGCTTTAATAATGGATAATTTAGTCGAGCAGAACTCTTATGACTCCAAGAGGATAACAAGTTTATGAACTAAATATTGTGTTTTTATCTTCTCTTTGAAAAATTTATTTGTATTAACTTTGGGCTTATCAATTTAAACCAACCTTTGATCCTCATTTTGACTCTGCCTCACTTAAGCTCGAAATATCATTATTTATTCCATGGAAACAGCTTTTGCTTGGAGCCTTTGCCTGTCTGCCGTTGTTGTATTGCTTTCAATTGGGCCGCTAACCTATGGCCGAGTCAAAGCTGGATATTCGGCAGAGAATATGAGTGCTCCAAGAGCTTTGTTTGATGAGCTCCCCGATTTTGGCAAAAGAGCTGTTTGGTGTCATCAAAATTGCTGGGAGAGCATAACTCTTCACGCTCCTGCATGTTTGCTATGTCTGATTGCTGGTGTTGTCTCTCCTGTGGCTGTAATAGCTGCGTGGGTTCACCCAATTGTGAGGTTTATCTATATCGGAGCTTATGTTGGCGATATTCCTCCTGCTAGAGGACTTTGTTGGGCATCGGGTCTTTTATGTTCAACTCTTTTGTATAAAGAGGGCTTAACTGCTTTGCTTTCTTCTTAATTGATCAACGATTAAACTTCTTGGCTTGCCAGTCTTAACAGGATTTAATCTATCTAATACAACTGCTACTGCTGTAAACCAAGAACTTCCCTCTGGAATATTGGTTTGATTACAAATATGTTTTGGAGCTAGTTCAAGAGAGAGATTCGTATCTATTTCTTTGATTACCTGTTGATAATGTTTTTCTAAAAGCTCAAGATCCTCTTTCTCGAGAATGTTGCCTGAACAATACCAATCTAGTGATGTTTTCCAATCCATTTTCAGATGATACGTCTATTGTTTGATAATGTCCCATGCTTCTGAAGCACTATCGGCGTATTGAAAGAGATTCATGTGTTCATCAGAGATAAGTCCATGATCGGAAAGGAATTGAAAGTTGATCACTTTCGACCAATAATCTCGACCAAATAGAATAATTGGAATTTGTGTTTTCATTCCTGTTTGACGAAGAGTGAGTAATTCGAATAGTTCATCAAATGTTCCAAACCCCCCAGGGAAAAAGACAGCTGCAACTGATCGCATCACAAAATGAAATTTTCGTAAGGCGAAATAATTAAATTTAAAGCAAAGCCCAGGGGTGATATATGCATTGGGATGTTGCTCGTTTGGGAGACTTATATTTAAACCTATGGATTTACAGTCGGCATCAAAAGCGCCTCTGTTAGCAGCCTCCATAATCCCTGGGCCGCCACCAGTGACAATTACATGTGAATTGCAGTGTTCTTTTTGGTTTTGTCTGGAGACAATCTTTGCGAATTCTCTGGCCGAATCGTAGTAATGAGATATCGATTGTAAATTCTTTAGACGTGTTAGTTCTCTCTGTAAATCAGATGAGCTCGGATCTTTGGTGAGATAGTTCTTCGCTAATTCAAGTCTGTTCTCTATAGAGCTTTTATCGGTAAGGCTCGCTCCTCCAAAGACGATGATTGTTGATAAAATATTTTGTTCTTCTAGGATTTTTTCTGGTTTATTAATTTCTAGAAGCATTCGCACTCCTCTCATTTCATCACTATTGAGTAACTCTCTATCTTCATGGGCTAATTGGTAATTGTTCGAACTAATAATTAATTCAAGGTTTTTCCTGACTAGTTCTGGATCGTCACTTCTATTATGAGTACTCATCAAAATATGCCTCCTTGAGTTTTAATGCGGTAAGGAATTAGTTCAATTCAACCATCCATGTGAAATGAATGGTGAAGTGGCTGATGCCATTATCTACATTCCCATTGCTCTTCTAAGTTTTGTAGCCTCGTCCATTCCCTCCATGATTGTGAAAGTAGAATTAACTGTCGCGGCTGTACGTAGCTTTGATAGCTCTTGATATTTACTGGATTCATAAGCTTCTACTGCTATTCGCATTGATGGGAATTCACAAATGACGGCTAGGTTTGAATCTTCAGTTTTTTCTTTTCCTATTGGGTCTGTATCTTTCGCAAATACCTCCCCACCATTTTCTTTGAGCCATGGCCCAACTTTTTCGACATATTCATTAAATAATTCTTGATTAATAACCTTTGCAGTTGAGATCCAGTACCCTTTGGCTCCTTTCTTATCCATTACTTTTTAATTAATTATGAATTTAGGATAGATCAGACTTAGCTCAAAAAATAATTTTAAAATCAATGGCCTATAAGTCTCAATAATTTATTTCCATAGACTTCTTTTTTTTAAAAGATCTTCGATGTTAGGCCATGCTGCAATTAGTTCCTTGAGGGCTTGTCTATTGGGAGTGTATAACACACATGAGAAGGCACTGATGACATAAAAGATAAACCACAATTTATTGATTGAGTAAACAGAGACAAAGGAGAAGATAAAACTACCAATGAATACAAAAAAGAGTGATCGATTTATCACTTCAAGTGGAGATCTTCTTAATCGTCTAAGCAATCTTTTTGTAGATTTTGTCTTTGAAAATCTTTGTGCCTCTATTTCTTCTTCTTTGATTAGTCTTTCATTTTCTTGATCCAAGATTTCGTTTGATCTAACAATATCCTCTATCTCTTGACTGGATAAGTTATCTAGAGGCTCTGAGTCTTTTTTTATTGCTGCCATTAGTTCAACAAACTTAAAAGTTAGATAGTTATCTGCATCTACCTTACTAAAGCGAATGTTTGCCTTTTGATTAATTGCCTAGACCAGGTGGAAAAGGAAAAACTTGTTCATCCCCAAAAATATCCTCCATACTCAACTCTTCACTTTGTGAATCCATTCCTACAGCTTCTTCTTCGGACTCCATTCCCATTTCATATGAGTCACCTTCTCCATAATCCTCTGGTGGAACCCAGCCTTGTATTACAGCCTCAGCACTATTCAATCCAGAGAAAACAATGAATACGAATAAAACTAATTTGATTAGAAAATTTTTCATATACCCATGCTCTCATTACTTAGGCTAATGCTTGATCAGAAGCTTGATTAGCTTTAGGACTTGTAAAAATACCTTTACTATTGTCTTCTTTAGATTGAGGCTTTTTACTTTCTTATTCGCAACTGATTTTAATCTGCATTTTGTCTGACAGGTCTCATCATCCCACCTCCATCATCATCATCATCCCCAAAACCAAAAAATAGCCAGGTAATAGCAAATACAGCTAATGCCCCTGATAGCGTCAATGCTTGTAACTCGTTCAAAGCTTTTCGGCTAATTTTTCACGACCTTAGCCTTTATTTCGTTTTTTTGTTGATGAGGAGTGCTTTCTTTCTGGTTATATTGTCGAAACTTAATTTGATTACTAATGGAAGAATTAGCCAAAAGAGTGGAAGAACTTGAGCGTCGAGTCCAGCATTTAGAAGCAGTGCTGCAATACCAAGCAAGAAAAAACAAATAATTTCTGTTGCCATCTAACCAATACCAGGAATATCAAAAGGGAGTTTGTCTTCCAGTATTACTAAGTATTTTTGGACTGCAGGAATACGCAGAAGAGCTAATGGAACAACAATATTCAGAACAATCCATGCTCCTCCAACTAATGGAGCCCATTTACCAGCTTTTTTAATAAAGCTCATTCCCTTCTCTTTC
>QCEW01000037.1 GCA_003280445.1 Prochlorococcus sp. AG-363-A03
GTCATTGACATAATCGATTGATACAAGTGGTTTTTCTTCGTAACCAAGTATTCCTTTTAGCTCTCCTTCAGAGGCTTCTTTGAACACATGATTGACTTCTTCTTGTGTGACCTCTTTCTCTAATTCAAATACAGCATCAGTTAATGATCCATTGAGGAGAGGAACTCGAACTGCATGACCATTTAATTTTCCTTGTAATTCAGGGAATATCATCCCTATCGCTTTTGCTGATCCTGTCGTTGTTGGAATTAAGCTTTGTGATCCGCTTCTGGCTCTTCTTAAATCTGGCTTAAATGAATCAACGATTACCTGAGTATTTGTTAGGTCATGGAGTGTAGTGATGCTTCCATGCTTAATACCAAAGGTTTGATTAACGACCTTCACGACTGGTGCTAAGCAATTAGTTGTGCAGGATGCTGCTGTTACTAAGCGATGTTTATTGGGCTCATATAAATCATGATTAATACCGTAGACGATATTTAGAGCATCCTCTCCCTGTATTTCACCTTTAACAGGACATGCAACGACAACTCTTTTCATTCCAAGAGTATCGAAATATGGATTTAATGTTTGAGGGGTTTTGAATTTTCCTGAACATTCGAGAATTATTTCTATTCCTTTTTCCTTCCATGG
The DNA here is from genome assembly GCA_003280445.1 of Prochlorococcus sp. AG-363-A03. Taxonomy (GTDB): domain Bacteria; phylum Cyanobacteriota; class Cyanobacteriia; order PCC-6307; family Cyanobiaceae; genus Prochlorococcus_B. The sequence continues at coordinate 634 of QCEW01000037.1, forward strand.
CACTTTTGCGAAATCACTTTCTTGAGAAAAAGATATTGGTTGACTTTCAATACTCAGGTTGTTTTGGTCGTTGCTTATTGCTTTGTTCCAACGACCATGTACTGAATCAAATTCAAGTAAATGCGCAGCTCCCTTTGCATCACCCAATGGATCGTTGATATGTGTAATCTCGATATTTTCTCTACCCCAGAGCGCTCTTAGAACAAGTCGTCCTATTCGACCGAAACCATTAATACCGATTCGCATAACCTGTAATTGAGTTAATTGAGTGAATCAATAAAGGATAAGATTCCTCATATCAATTTATATTGATGTATAGAGGTTTGTCGATGCAAGCCTTTTCTGAAGTTTGTTTTATCATGTGATTATATTTTTCCTTCTGTGATGGCCACAGCGATAAAGAGCGAAGTAGTTCTTGAAAATGCAATGGCCAGGAAATTGCTAAAAGCTTTATCTGATCCATTGCGATTGCAAATCATTGATTCTCTATCAGGAGGAGAGCGATGCGTTTGTGATTTGATTAATGAAATTGGATTGGCGCAATCGAAAATATCTTTTCATTTAAAAGTTTTAAAAGACGCAGGTTTGATTACCGATAGGCAAACTGGTAGATGGGTTTATTACCAATTGAATATTGACTCATTAAATTCTTTGCAAGATTGGATTGAACTGTTAAAAGAAAGCTCGCAACAACCATCGCAAGCTTGTAAATAAAGCAATTAATTTAAATCTAGTTTCCAATTGATTTAGCTCTATTTAGAATTGCTCTAATAATTTTTAGGTAATTATTTCTACTAGGTATCAATGGATACTCTTTTATGCTTGGATAGTTATCATATTCTTATTACATCAAGATCTTTTGATATGAGCAAGAAAATCTCTAAGAAAGCAAGTGCTATTAGAACAATTTCTTTAGCAGTTGGTTCTCTAAGCCTTCTCGTTATTGCTGTTTCTCAAGTTACAGGCAATGAGGCCTGCACAAGCAATGCTTATTCGATTGAAAATCAAATAAGACTTTCATGATTTTATTTTCAATCTGAATATTTATAGTGCTTGATATTTTTAGGTGAATTTTTCAAGAGATATTTTTATTACTAGTTTGATCATTTTGGGATCCTCTTCGATTGTTGGTTATTTTTACCAACTTCAAATTGCTGTTGGATATGCATTGCTTAACGTTTTGGTACTGCTTATTTGGTCAAAACTCGCATCTCGTTAAACCTTCATTCATCCCGACTTATACCTAAATTATTCTTGGTCTTGTGAAAAATCTGCTAGTTCCATTATTTTTTTAAATTCGTCCATCTCCTCATCCGAAACACCAGTTTTCTCCTGAAGTTCTTTTAATAAAGCATCTATTTTTCTTTTGATATTTTCTTCGCTCAAAATTTTTAATTAAATAGATGACTAATTATATATTCAATTCACCCTTGAGCTTGTTTAGAGACGACAAATTTTTGTTGTCAATTAGTACATATTATTTTGGTAGTCAATTCAGGCCTGTGCTCCATCTGCTACACGCATCGTCATTCCTCCATCCATGTCATCATCATCGTTGTTGTCCATTATTGCCTTTCCAACCTCATAAAGAAGATAAGTCCCAACAATGATTAGAACGAAAAGGAAATTAAAATCTCCTGAGTTTGAAGCGTATGTTTGAATTTCACCCATAATTATCCTCTGTTAAATAACCCTTTTCTCTTTTGTTGTGGCTTAGCTGCTCTAGTTCCACGAGACTGCTGCATTTCAGCTTTAGTAATTGGCTTACGATTTTGGAAAGTATCCCAACCAAGTAAAGCCACAGTTCCAATGGCTCCAAAGAAAAGAACTACACCTGGTATTAAATCCATCTAGTTGAATTAAGTTCAACAAAGTTAGTGGAATTGTTATTTAGACCGTGGATAAAAAATATTGCTTCAGCTAATACCCCTGATAACTTTTGCTGTGTACGGGTGACCCCTTTACATTCCTTTACTTTTCCTTTACATTCATGCGCATTATTTGAGTTTAATCTCGTGACTCCAGAAGCAGAAAAGTTTAATGGTTGGATGGCAATGATCGGCTTTATTGCTGCTTTCGGTGCTTACGCAACTACTGGTCAAATTATTCCAGGCATTTTTTAGGTTCTTATATGACTTCTAGTAACCCAGTTTCTGATCAATCAATAGATCCAACTGATAATCAATCAGAAGGACAATCTGTTGATCCAACAGGAATCCCTGCTTACAGTTCTGCTTCTAACCAGATCATTACTGAATATGGCAAGCAAAACATGTTTGCTACCCAAGTACAAACTCAATTAGTTGAAAACTATTCCAGCTATCCTGAAGAAGCGGAAAAGACCAATGGCCGTTGGGCAATGATCGGAATGATTGCTTTACTAGGCGCTTATATCACTACTGGACAAATTATTCCTGGCATATTTTAAATAGCTTTAACAAATGAATCTTCATATAAATCTAGAGATCTTTCTCTAGATTTTTTTTTGTTCCATTTGAGCATTTAATCCATTTTTTTCATTTTTTGCAAAATAAAAATTAATCAGCTAAAAATGCCAAAAGTAATCATGTTAGAAATAATTACTCCAATGATCTCAGCCTGTCCAATCAAATTCAATCTTAAGAAATACGATCACTGATCATCCTGATCAATGGCGAGATTGACCCAATTGCAAGCACTGCAAACATAACAAATATGATTATTTTTGATTCCCATTTTTCCATGAAAATGGTTTAGCTAATTAGCTCTTATAACTGTGGATTTTTTCTAGCTTTCGAAAAAATTAGTAATTTATTATCAATCAATACTTTTCAATAAAAAGATAATCAGTCTTTACCGGAATTTTTACCAAAACCTGGGATAAAAGGAAACGCTTGATCATCTCCGAGGTCTGGGGCAGCACTAGTTTTCGAACCATCCAAGGCATCACTAGACTCTTCGATCACAATACCCATAGAGTTATCTTCGTTCATATCAGAACCCATTTGAGCGGCGGCTGCAGGAATAATTCCTGAAAAAATAGTTGTCGAAGTTAAAAAAACAGACAAAGCTAAAAAACTAGCAGCCCTAAATATCTTTTTGAGCATGAATACAAATCAGTTATATACAATCTAACGTCGGTATTCACCCGAACGCGTTAGGTCTGAATACTCAATTAATGAGATTCAATTAGATAATAGGAGTCGTAGCAATTGTTGAAACTTCTGAGAAGATAGCAACAGCCATGAATATGTAAGGAACTAATTTCATTGTTTTTGTGAATATGTATTAAGCATATATGCTCATCATCTAATCAGTGGTAGCTGATTGTACGGTTCTCGCCCCAACGACCATAAGTAAATTTGTTTGTGGCTATAAAAATATCTGATAACCAATATCAATTGCTATCACTGTTTTGTTGGATCGCTTTTTTTGCAAGATTTTCTAATTGATCAGGTGAAATTGGTGTCGTTTTGTTTTTACTTTCTTTTAATCCTCTTAGTAAAGAAGTAATTATTGCCAGTCCTAAAAATGCACCTAACCCCAACCAAAAAATTCTCTCTACTAAGAGTGCTGTGGGATTACCAATTGCATCAGTTACTTGTTCCATCTTCTCGATTTGGGAAAAAAATAAGGATCAGAGCAGTTTTTCACTAATTTTGCCTTAATCCATCTTAGAAATTATCTGCAGAAATTCATGGCATAAAAAAACCCTCAAATTTGAGGGAGTAGATACTGAGAGATCCCCATCACCCAGTAATTCGAAAATACTACTCGCTGTGTACATATTACGCAAGCTAATAATTCCAGATATGGGTCTTTTTTTCTGTTTTTTTAATCTTTCTAACACCAGATATGGTAGGGGTTGCAATTTGCTTGAAAAACAGTTAAAAATAAGATCCCCATCACCCAGGCCCGTAGGACACCATACCTAGGGTCTTTTTTATTGGAATTGCTTTTTATTTAGATCTTGGAGTTATTTGGTGACTCTGAAGCTGTGGAAAACTTAGACGGCTTGAAGTAATTTTTTTACAGAAGGATCGATTAGATATACATTCACTTCGTGCTAACCGTAACACTAAATATTTTTAGATCAGTTAGGTTTGTTCAAACAATTTTCTGATACATGTCTGAGCTTCAGCTAGTTGACTCATTTCCCATCTGGAAAGCTGTTTTATGGTGTTTCTATCCTATGGCTGCTCTAGTTCTCGTAGAACTAATCTCAAGAGCGCTTCCAGACGATGACGACGATTTCGGTGGAGGAAAGATGATTCCTGCTTACCAACCTGTCCGAGCAAGATAGATTTAATCTTCGGCCTACTTCCATATTCAGCTTCAGTAGCTATCTATAGTTAAATAAATAAGTTATAACTCATGATTTTTCGCTGAGTATTTATACTTAAATAGTTAGCTAAGGAATTATGAAAGGTTTTAATTCATTTGTTTTAGATTTCAGTGTAAGTATTCCTGATCGAATCTACGAAGGTAGACCGATTCAACGTTTTTGGGTTCTTGAGGTAATCGCTAGAGCACCTTATTTTGCATTCTTATCAGTTTTGCATTTACAAGAGTCGCTTGGCCTAAAGACTCCTTTAAGCAACAAGCTTATGAAGGCTCATTTTTACCAAGCAATCAATGAGACGGAGCATTTAGAAGAGATGGAATCACGAAGCGGCAATAGATATTGGGTTGATCGATTTCTTGCTAGGCATTTAGTGCTCTTCTATTACTGGGTAATGGTTTTTTATTACTTGCTATCTCCATCAAATGCATACGATATCAATATAAAAATTGAAGAGCATGCGTATGAAACTTATGCAAAGTATCTAACCGTTAATCCAAACGATCAGAGGATACGTGAAATTGCTCAAGATGAGATCAATCATGCGAACGAATTAAAAGAAGCAATTGCTTTGATAAGTTAAGACGCCAACTTTTTGTTGATGTTAATAATGATAATTTTCCTTGTGCCTTTTAATTTATCTAAAGCAAGCATCTCCAACAATTCTGAGCTTCTCGATACGAGTAAGGTTCTCTCTCTTTAGCAATGTTTTTGGGGAAACAGCCAAGCCTAATTTGATTCTGTTTGGCAAGGATTCAACTAATGATTCAATATCTGTTAAATCTTCATTAGAAGATGCAATAACATCTTTTGTGCATTCCCAACCTTTGGTAGTAATGATTTGAGGCCATATAAACCAAAGACCGCTAAATGCTCCGAGAATTAAGAAAAACAGATTTCTAATCATTGTTCAGATTTAATTGAGACTAATCTTTTGATTTGATTCTTTATTTATACCTAAGCAATTTGGATCCTCAAGACCAGAGACTAGGTTCTGCCGTACTCATGACTGCACCATTTTTTTCAAATATTTCAATGTTCTCTTGTATATGTTTTCCTAAGACACCTTCTAAAGCTTGAACTACAACGATCGCTTTTTCAGGATTATCTTTGCTGACACCTCTGAAAATCACCTTTATTCCTTTTGCTGATCTGGCTGGAGCCTCGTCGATGTCAAACTTTTTCACCCATTCATCGTAAGGTACATTGACATCAAATGTACATACAGTTGTTTCAAGCATTAGGTGAGAAATAAGGATATTTCTTCAATTTAAAAGCTCCTACCTTGCTTGCAATAACGCATCATATTTGTGGCCTGACTGCAATAAATATATTATCGGATGTCTTTAAATATTCTTTGCTAGAGGAATTTTCCTTATGCCACACAAGCAAATTATCGCGTTCATTCGTTAAGTGGATCGTATTAGAAAATTGCTAAAACTACTTTGAATTGGGGAAGTATTTTGAATAGGCATCACCATTTAAGATGCAAAAATCGAATAAAAATATCTTAAAGTTTTCTGGGTATTCTTTCCATGGCAGACTTTTTAACTCTTCAAGCTCCGTTTCACTAAGTTTTTTCATATTTGCGTATACGTAAAACCCGTCATCTAAGTCTTTTGGGATATCTTCATTAACCGAGCTTGTTGATTCATCTGAATCAGTAAAAAATGCTTCCTTAGATGAATCGAAAAATTCAACTTTTTGAGGATCAGTTCTACATCCTTTAGCTATTTCACCGAAAATGCTTATTTGATCTTGTTTACTTG
>QCEW01000038.1 GCA_003280445.1 Prochlorococcus sp. AG-363-A03
AACAAAAGGGGATATAACTCAAGCTATAAAATGCTCGAACGAAATGATGAAAGTAAGACCTTGGTCAATTATTGGCTCATATAGCTTTAATCACAGAGTGAAATCAAGTTAATCTCATAATAAATAATTTCAGACAACATATTTGAAACTTCGTGGTCGACTAACTCAGATTCTTGAATTATCTCTCTTCTACTTAAAATATTAAATTCAAATATTGATGATAAAATATCATTAGGAATATTTGTATCGCCTATTCTACTAACTATTTGTTGAAAATATTTAGTAGGTAAAAGTGGATTATTTAAATCAGCAATAGGCAAACCCTTAATTAGAATTTTATTTCCAGATCTTTCTATTAACATAGAATCATCAGTAATTTCTTCACCTTGACAAATAAAATTAATTCCAGATTTTTTACAAGTTATTGAAAATGGAAAAGAAAATATAATTGTTTCTTTAGCGAAAAAACCATGAGAGAAAAAACGATTTAATGGACTTTTATTACTATAGTTAAATGTTAATTCACCATTTGTAGGAGAATAGTTAGGTGTACTTATTCCTTCTAAACTAGTAAGAAAAGGTAGAGATATTACTTCATGATTGACAAGGTCCCAAACAGGAGCGATTGCGGAACAGTTTTCAAATGCAACTCTTCTAGAATTCAGGAATTGCTTTTTTATAACTTCAGACCATTCGCCTTTGTGCCTTTCTTCTAAATCAATTAGCAAATATTTTTTTATTAATTTCTTTAAGTTGTAAGAGAATAATCTTAATCCTTTTTCAAAAGACTCTGTTGTTTCTTTACCCCCTCCACCCCAAGAAAAGTTATCCTGGTAATAGTTAAAGAATACTCTAATTTCATGATTATAGTTTTTATCTTTATTTATTCTTAGTTGATCAGCTTCTAAAACAATATCTTCACTATTTATCATCAAGTTTGATGGGGTAAATATCCTTGATCTTAGTTTTGAGTTAATAGAAAAAATACCTCGGCCAAACTGCCCCTCTTTCTGGCAAACATTTTCCGCGATACCACCAAGCCTGCGAAATTCAGAAAGCAAAAAATTCCAGTCTTCACCTATGTCGTCCAATTTTTTACGAATTTAGAATGATAAGCTAATTATATCTTAAAAAATTAAACTTGACTCCAAAATTACGAATGCTAAATTTGAAATAGTCGATACAAAAAAATCATTGGATACAGTTAATCGATCCTGGGAAAATATTTTTATTGAAAGAAGTAAAAATATCATGACTCCATATCTAGGATGGAATTATGCTTACAACTATGATTATCAATATTTTTCAAATATAAATAAAAAGAGAAGCCAAAAAAGCTACGATTATAAAGTTGAACCAAAAGATTTAACCCTTGAATTATTAGAGCTAGAAAATTTGAATCAAGCTACTAGTTTAAAAATTAAACCGGCAAATAGTTCTCAAATAGCAATAATTGGATGCGGGCCTGTTGGGATGGCTGCGGCTTTATGGTTAAAAAAGTTATACCCTAAACAGAGCATTTGTATTTACGAAAATAGAATTGACATGGAATCAAATAGTATAAAGCCCTTTTCAAGGAGATGGCTTACTTTCATAAAATTAGATTCACTAGAGCCAATTTTAAATATTAAAGACATCTTAATTATCAAAAATATTGGTTTACAGAATTATATAGGAATTGATATAAGAAATTTAGAATACTCATTATTAAGAGCAATAAGAAAGCAAGGAATCTATGTTTCCCAAATGAATAATAAGATTCCCAAGCCAGAAATTATTCTTGATGCTTCAGGTGGAAGATTTATTAATAATAATAAATTAGAGATAAAAAGAAAATTAAAAATTAATAGAAGATTACCTCAAATCAAAGAAAATTTTGGGCAAAAGTTATCTACTGACAATAAATTTAATCAATTTGAATTAGTTGACTTCGGTCATACAATTAGACCATTTAATAATGGAAGTCCACTACAAATACCTTTTCTAAAAATAAATTATTTACCCACCAAAATCAAGCAAGAATTTATTTATTTTTCAAATGAGTTAAATCATGATTATGGAATTTACTATTGGAATGGTGTAATGCGAGATGATTTAAATCATGCTTTGCTATTTATCTCCTTGCTTGAAAGTGAATTCTATTTAATTGATGACCTAATTAATTCTCCACTTAGATTAGATCAGGCTTGGGATAGTAATTTATTCAAAGAAAAAACATCAAAAAGATTATCTATTCTCTTTGAATGGCTATTATCTAAAATAGAAAAAACCAAAATGTGCTATTTAGAGCCATTATTCCTATGGGAACCATTTTTATGTATTAGAAAAGAAATGTATATCTCAGATAATACAAAATATCTCAGAATCGGAGACTCTCACTATATTGGCAATCCCAAAGTAGGTAATGGCCTAACTGAACACTTGAAAGAACTAAAAAATGTATTTTCAAGAATACAATAATTAAATAATGCATGAAATAATATAAAAACAGCTTGTCTCCTAATTATATAAACCAAAAATTTATGTCAGAAAGAGTAAAGAAGGATTAGAATCAGTAGTAAAATACCAAAAAATAAAAGTGAGAAAAAAATAAAAAAATGGAGGGGTCTGATAATCAAAAACAAAATAATAAGAAAATAACTCAAGCCAAAACTGTTACGGTTCCATTTGCTTTAGGAGAAATTAAAAATAATATTTCTATTTGCACTAACAGCGACAATCAATCTTCTAAGGAGCAGTTAATGAATCAAGCATTTAAGTTCCACTCACAAGGAAATATTCAAGAAGCAGCAAAATATTATCAAGATTTCATAAACCAAGGTTTTAATGATCACAGAGTTTTTTCTAATTATGGAATCATATTAAATAAACTGGAAAAGTTAGAAGAAGCAGAATTGTCAATTCGAAAAGCAATTGAACTTAAGCCTGATTTTGCTGATGCTCATTCCAATCTAGGAAGCATTTTGTGCAATCTTGGCAAATTACAAGAAGCGGAGTTCTCATATCGAAAAGCAATTGAACTCAATCCTGATCTTGCAAAGGCGCATTACAATCTAGGAAGCATTTTGAGCGATCTTGGCAAATTACAAGAAGCAGAATTATCTACTCGAAAAGCAATTGAACTCAATCCTGATCTTGCAAAAGCGCATTACAATCTGGGAAATATATTGAGAGATCTTGAACTCAATCCTGATCTTGCAAAAGCGCATTACAATCTGGGTTATATATTAAGCGATCTTGGCAAATTACAAGAGGCACAATTCTCATATCGCAAAGCAATTGAACTCAATCCTGATCTTGCAAAAGCATACTATTCTCTTTCTTTACATAAAAATGCTGATAATAATCAAGTATGGCAAGATCAACTCTTCTCTAGAAATATATTAAAAGACAAGTTACCAAAAGAGAAAATTGATATTTACTTCGCAAGAGCCAATATTCTTCATAAGGAAAAAAAATATGAAGACAGTTCTAAATGCCTTCACTTAGCAAATAACCTTAAACTGGAACTTAAGCCATCTAACTCTGATACTTTAATCAATAAATCTAGAACACTGCTTATTGAATCTGATCAAAAAAAGCTTCATAAAAAGGAACACAAAAGTTCTTCTGAGAATATTTTTATTGTAGGTATGTTTAGAAGTGGTTCTACATTATTAGAATCAATTCTTAGTATGAGAGATGATGTATATGATCTAGGTGAAATTAACATTCTAGAGGAATCTTTTCTAGAGTATAAGAAGTCTAAACAAGAAATAAATCTGACTGACTTATATAGGAAAAAAATAAATAATAAGACTAAATTAAATATCTCAACTAATAAATGGTTATACAACTATCAATATGCAGGGATTATTGCACAACATATAGCAAACGCAAAAATTATTCACTGCTATAGACATCCTTTAGATAATATTCTTTCAATTTTCCGAGGGAATTTTACTAAAGGAAATGAATATTCCTCTTCCTTAATTGATTGCGCTAGAGTTTATTTAGATCAAGAGGAAATAATGAGTACGTATAAAAATAGATTTCGATCAAAAATATATGACTTAAATTATGACTCATTAGTTAAGGATCCTAATATTGAAATTAAATCTTTAATCTCTTGGTTAGGTTGGAAATGGGACAATATATATCTATCGCCTCATCTAAATCCACGCTCAGTTTTAACAGCAAGCAATGTTCAAGTTCGTTCGCCAATCAATTCACAATCAATTGGAGGTTGGAAGAACTACAGAAAGATGCTTAAACCTTCCATAGAAATACTCGCTCAAACTGATAGATATCGATACTTGATTTCATGAATGATCAATACTCAAGACAACATTTAATGCCTCATACGTCGCGTAAGAAAGATCATTTGCCAACTCTGTTAATACTCATGTATTAGGCATCAAAGTGAAGAGAAAATAATCCTTCTAAGATTTCTCTACTGATAAAGTGAAAAGTGATAACCCCTTGAAAATACTAACCCCAAATCACTCGTAAATAAGTAAGCAATTAATGAAAGGAAATTCTCCTTTATGGCACCCAAAACCAAACAACAATGATTTCTGTATTAGTAGTAAAATGCTATATATAAAAGATAAGCAAGTATAAATGGAACAATCTGATGACAAAGATCAAGGGAAAAAGAAAGTCTATGACGTAACTACATTTCCAGTTCCATTTTCCTTAGGAGAAATTAAAAAAAATATTATTAGTAGTTCTAATAGCACCACTAAACCTTCTACAGAACTGATAATCAATAGAGCAATCCAGTCTCATTTAAAAGGAAATATTCAAGAAGCAGCAAAATATTATCAAGATATCATAAACCAAGGTTTTAATGATCACAGAGTTTTTTCTAATTATGGAGTCATATTAAAAAATATGGGCAAATTACAAGAAGCAGCATTATCTACTCGCAAAGCTATTGAACTTAAACCTGATTTTGCTGATGCTCATCTAAATCTTGGTGCAATATTGAAAGATCTTGGCAAATTAAGAGAAGCAGAAATGTCATACCTCAAAGCGATGGCACTTAATCCTGATTTAGGAGAGGTGCATTCCAACCTGGGTGGCATATTTAGAGATCTTGGAAAACTACAAAAATTAATTGTTTTATCCAAATCAACTCTTGAATCTGACTCAATAAATAAAGGATATAAAATGGATGCGTTATTAAATATAACTATCGCAAATTTACTACTTGGAGATTTCTCAGAAGTATCATTGAACATCAAAAAAACTAACGAATTGATAAGTCAAGGAGCAATCCATACTATTAAAGAGGAAAAAAATAGAAACCATACTTCAACTTTTTCTAGATTTATTACTTCACTGTATCCTCTACTTGAAAAGAAATATAACAATCATAATTCAGAAATAATTCCTCATATTGGAGAAAGCCACTGTCTTTCTTTTGCTCATCAAACTATATCTATCTCCTCAGAAGTAGAAAAGATTCAACCTGTATTAATAACAGGTGGGAAAGCATGGCATTTTGCTAATAATAAAAATAATCAATGGAAAGATTCATTAAGAGAACAAATAAAAAATACTAATTGTAGTACTAAGGTTTTTATTTCGTTTGGAGAAATTGATTGTAGAAAAGATGAAGGTATACTTACTTATGCAATCAAAAAAAATAAATGTATTTCAGAAACATGTGAAAAAACCATTAAAGGCTATCTAGATTATATGGAAGAAATGCTATCTCAAAGTTACTCAAAAAAATATTACTTTGGTGTTCCTGCACCATTAAGAGAAGAAGAATTACTTGATGAGTTAGATATGAAGAGAATTGAAATAGTCAAAATATACAATTCAATTCTCAAAAAAGAAGTTTTCTATAGGGGTTCCTATTTCTTAGATGTTTATGGCTTAACTTCTACCAAAGATGGCGAGAATAACAAAATTCATATGTGTGATGGCACCCACCTATCCCCTAAATGTCTCTCTACTTTGTTTAAGAACCATCTATATAAACCTAATATTTAAAAGATTATTTCTGTTTAACCCAACTTGGTCTTAGGTGCATTAGAAAGGAAATACAGAACAACTCCTCACACATAGTTCTGTACCAAAAGAGCATCCAATAGGGTGCTTTTTTAGTGCCTTATCTTCAAAAATTGGCACATGTGACAATTGAGAAACTCATCTGCCAAGCCTTGAGTCTTCTTGTTGCTTCTAATAACTTCAATTTGTGAGGAGTTGAGATCCTCCGTAGTGGAAACAAGGAAACACTTACGCTTGATCTCACAAAGAAACCGCCCTAACAGAACTGGGCGGTTTTTTTGTGCCGTTTCTAAAGTGGTTTGATGATATTTCCACCTTCGCAAGTTGTTTTCGGGTTACTGCTTTTAAGCACAGCAGTGGTTTTAATTTTCAATATCAGATACAACTCCTTCGGAAACAATAAAGACGATATCTAATTAGGAATTTTTTCGGATGCAGACCCTTTTAGAATTGATTAGAAAAGAAAA
>QCEW01000039.1 GCA_003280445.1 Prochlorococcus sp. AG-363-A03
TAGCTGGACATAGCATCGTCTAGGTTCTTAAGATCCTTCAATATATGTCCAAGATTATAATGAGCATCAGCGTAATTAGCATTCAGTTCAATTGCTTTGCGAGTCGATAGTTCTGCTTCTAGAAGTTGTCCTAGATCCTTTAAGGTTGCCCCAAGATTAATATAAGCCTGAACTAAATCAGGATTAAGTTCAATTGCCTTGCGTTGGCATTTTTCTGCCTCTTGTAAATTACCAAGCTCACTCAATATATTGCCCAGATTGGAATAAGCAATTGCAAAATCAGGATTAAGTTCAATTGCTTTCCGAGTTGATATCGCTGCTTCTTCTAAGTTACCAAGATCTATAAATATGTTAGCTAGATTTAAATGTGCCTTCGCGTAATTAGGATTCAGTTCAATTGCTTTGCGTTGGCATTTTTCTGCCTCTTGTAAATTTCCGAGACCTTGTAAAATTAATCCATAATTAGAAAAAATTCTGTGGTCTTGGAAGCCTTGATTTATAAAATCTTGATAATATTTTGAGGCTTCTGAAATGTCGCCTGCTGAATGAAACTTAAATGCTTGATTAATTATTTTTTCTTTAGAAGATTTACTACTTTTATTAGTAGAGAGAACAAGATTCTCGCTAATTTCCTCTAAAGAAAATGGAACTGCAAATGTTTTTATTAGAACGACTTTATTTTTTTTTTCAAACTCCTCCATTTTGTCTTTACTACCTTGTATTTCAGTAATACTACTCTCAACTCCATTGCTATTTGAAAGTCACCCCAAGTTTATTTTTATTCAATTCATAGATTTAGATAAATGATTCCTTGCTTGTAAAAAACTATTCAACAAATAGCAGAAAAAAGTGACTTCCCATGAATACTCCTGTCTTCTCCTAGATGCCCTATCTCGCCGTAAAAGCATTCATAGAAACATAAAATAGACCTTTATAAGGGCTCTTGAATGTTTAATGAATGTTTCTAAAAACTCCCCGGGCGGGATTCGAACCTGCGACCAATCGGTTAACAGCCGATCGCTCTACCGCTGAGCTACCGAGGATTACAACATTAAGAACTTACCCTTGCTAGCTACCTAAGGGCAAGTGATTTTAATTGTTGGAACACTTTTGAACCAGAATCCCAATTACTAACACCTCCATTTTTAAGAATTGCAGCCCCATCACAAAAATATAATTCTTCCAAACGATGAGTAACCCATATTGCAGTAATTGGATAGTCAGAAGAACTTGTCAGTTTCTTCACAACTTTCAAAACTGAATTTTGACTTTGGGGATCTAATAGTGCGGTGGGCTCATCAAGTAAAAGTAAATTTGAATTGCTAACAATTGCCCCAGCAAGAGCTAAACGCTGCTTTTGGCCACCACTTAAAGTATGAATAGGTCTATCCAACATTTCTTCTAAATCAACTTTTTCAAGAGCGGATTGAATCAACTCAAATTGATTTCTGTAGGGAATGGTTTTAGGAATGCTAAGCATCAACTCACTTTTACATGTTGGCATAAGCAATTGATGGTCCGGATTTTGATAAACCATTGATGGTCTAAGAGAACAGAAAATTTTTCCGCTTTTAGGACGAATTACTCCATTAATTAAGCGAAACAAGGTGCTTTTACCACTTCCATTTTCACCCACCAGCATCCATAAGCCAGGTTTTAAAATTGAAAATGAGCATTGATCAATAACGTTGACTCCATTTGGCCAAGAGAAAGAAACTTGATCAAATTCCAAATAACCAGACCCAGTTGGTTCCAAAATCGAAATACTCCTATTTTTTTCTTAATTCTGCAGTGAGAATCCAGGCCGTTTACTTGTGCCACTACTAGTCTTTTCATAAATCTGTACAGCTGTAATTTCACTTACAAGCACAGTTATTCTTTTATCTTCGACTTTTTCACAAGTCAACTCTAAAAGTCTTTGATTATTTTTTTGAATAGAATCTACAACTTCAGAGTAAAGCCTTTGAGCATCTGCATGCTCTTTTCTCTGAACCACCAGAGGCATTGGACTTAATTTAATAGTAAGCTCGATACAATACACTTTTTTAGAAAACCCTTATAACTATTTAATTCTTACAAATAAAAGCGGAAGGAGTGAAAAATATGTTAATAGTAATATTTTATTTAATCATTACATGTATAAAGATCCCAATCATTAGTTTTCTTAATTGCGTTGCATTTAAATTGATTTTTCTCGTCAAAAATTTTGATTTGTTTTCTTGCATACCAATTTAAGCTTGGCCGTTCAAAACTATTTTTAATATAAATTTTTTGATTAGGGAAATTAGATATTAATTCAGCCACAGGCCTTACATCCCAATTCTCATTTATTTCCCATAACCAAAATTTAGAGCTCACAAAAAAGAATAAACCAATTATACTTCCAAAAATGATTCCAATAAAACCAAATTTTCTAATATTCTTTCTTGAATGAGATAATAATAACCCCCCAATAAACCAAGCTGAACTAATAGAAACGATTGCATCTAAATAACCTTCTTCAAAGTTAATGATATTTAGCTTAACTAATAAAGAAAATGCAAATAAGCATATTCCAATGAACGATAATACATAGGGGATTTTTCCTAATATTTTCCTAGCAAAAATATAATTATTCTCTTTTCTTTGAATCAACCAAGAGACTGGGGGGGCAGATACTAAAGCAAAAGGCAACCAAAATGGATGGATATACCATGGAAGTTGCATTTTCAGAGGCAAAATACTACCTGCGATAATTATCTGAGTACTAAAAGCCCAAACGCCCCAACGAGTATTAAAACTAAAGCATGCCCACAACAAACCAATTGGCCAAACAAGAAGCCAAGGCCACCCACCTTCAAATATTTCAATTATTGGTACCAGAACTCCTAGCTCACTACCTGAACCTTTTTCAAATAAAACTCTTCCTGCTCCATCGCCCCACCATAGCCATAAAGCTCCTGACCCATATGAAACTATGTTCAATAGGTGCCAAGCAAAACCTGGAATCACTCCATACAAGAACCACGACCATGAAAGATTATTAAAATATTTTTTTGATTTATATTCCCAAATCAAAGGGAATAAAGACGCAAATAGTGCAGGAATTATTACAGGAGCTTTAAGTAAAAGCATAAAACTACATGCAAATCCAGCTCCTAGAAAATTTAATTTAGTGGATCTATTATTTCTTATTGATGATAAGCAAAACCATAGAAGTGCAATAGCACTAAGCTGCGTTCCATCCAACATTGCCATTCTGCCGTATCTGATAATCGGCAATAAAGTCAATAAAATTGCAGATGTAGTAATACTCGCTATTCGATCTTTAGGGCGCAAATTCCACTGAATCATTGCCCCCAATGGAACAACAAAAGTAGAAAAAAGTGCTGGGAAAAATCTTATACAAAACTCAGAGGGTAATAGATCAAAACTATTTTGAAAATTTTGGTTAATTCCAATCGCAAAAGATATTATCCAATGCAATCCAGGGGGTTTATTCAAATAGGGCTTATCCCAAATAGAGGGAAGCAATCGTTCTAATCCACTTTTTTGGTTTAGTTCCAATGCAACTCTTGCGACAGTTGCTTCATCAAAATCTCTTAAAGGCAAATTCCCCAGAGAGACAAATGCAATTCCACAAGCTATGGTCCAAAAAAGAAAAATCCATAAAATTGGAGGCCTACAGTTTTGGGAAATGCTCTCGGTCAATATCAAAAAATTATTCCATCTATTTATATCTCTAAAAGACCAATAAAGCTTTTGAATAACAAATTTTCAAGCATTATGAAAAAAGAATTGAATTATTAAATAACTTTTGCCTCGAAACTGATTCAAGTTTTTAAAATAAGATCATGCCAATTGCCAATGACATAACATCTTTAGTTGGCCAAACACCCTTGGTCAAGCTGAATCGATTACCTCATGAATTTCATTGTAAAGCAGAAATTATAGCCAAACTAGAAAGTTTCAACCCTACAGCATCCGTAAAAGACCGCATAGCTGGCGCAATGGTGAAATCAGCGGAAAAAGAGGGCACCATCAAACCTGGAGATACTGTTCTTATTGAACCAACGAGCGGGAACACAGGAATCGCATTGGCCATGGTTGCTGCTGCAAAAGGTTACCGGCTCATACTTACAATGCCTGACACAATGAGTACTGAGCGACGTTCAATGTTAAGAGCATTTGGAGCAGAGCTTCAACTAACTCCTGGCAAAGAGGGAATCCAAGGCGCTATTCAGCTAGCAAAGGAATTGGTAGCTTCCATACCTAATGCATATTTGCTACAGCAATTCGATAATTTATCCAATCCTGAAATTCATGAAAAAACAACTGCTGAAGAAATTTGGGAAGATTGCGAAGGCAGAATTGATGCATTAATTGCTGGAGTAGGAACAGGAGGAACTATCACAGGTTGTTCAAGATTTTTAAAACAAAAAAATCCAAAAATCAAGATTTTTGCTGTAGAACCTTCATCAAGCCCTGTTCTTTCAGGAGGCAATCCGGGTTCTCATTCGATACAAGGAATTGGAGCTGGTTTCATTCCAAAAGTATTAGATATGAATCAAATTGATAAGGTCATAAGAATCGATGACAATGAAGCAATGGAGATAGGAAGAAGACTTGCAAAAGAAGAGGGCTTGCTAAGTGGTGTAAGTAGTGGCGCTGCTGTAGCAGCTGCTTTAAAAGTAGGAAATCAACCTGATTTTGCGCATAAGCGATTGGTTGTTATCCTGCCTAGTTTTGGTGAAAGATATCTCTCAACAACTATGTTTACTTCCATCCCCGCAAACCCAGTAAAAGGGAATGAATACCTCTAAATAAGAAATAATCATCAGCAATGACAAAAGACCCATATCAAATATTGAAAGTTAATCCCAGCGCAAAACTAGAAGAGATTAAAAAAGCTTATAGAAAACTTGTAAAAATACATCACCCGGACACAGGAGGAGATTCAGCCGTAATGCTCGAAGTCAACTCAGCCTGGGAAATAATAAAGAAAAAACATAAAGATATTAAGTTAAACAAAGTTAATCAATCACCAGTTTATAACCAGCATGAATACAAAAGAGAAACTAATAACTACTCAAAATCTGAAGACATAAAGAAATGGTTTCAGAATATATACTTACCTATTGATAAATTATTAGGACAAATCATTAATCCTTTAGGTTCAAAAATAAGAGATTTATCAGCTGATCCTTATGATCAAATATTAATGGATTCTTTCTGCCTATATCTTGAGGAAAGTAAAACCAAAATAACAAAAATTAAAAAAATTTATACATCTTTTGTAAGTCCTTCAATAATAAGGGATTACAGCTTGGACCTATATCATTGCTTATCACATGTTGAGGATGGTATTAATGAATTAGAACGCTACACAATGGGCTATGTAGACAATTACCTCCATGATGGAAAGGCAATGATTGCTATTGCTAAGAAAAAAAGAAAGTTTTTACAAAGCAATAAAAAAGAATGGATTATCTTATAGCTTCAAACTTTTTGTGTTTATTAATATATGACTAGATGATCAGAATTGATCCAAACATCAGGGACTGGTCTTCTCCACCTAACTTGACAATAATCACCTTTAATCAATAATACTTCTCCAGGCCCTTGAAAAATATATTCAGGTAAATTAACATCACTTGCTTTTGATTCTAAGCTATGAGAATACTTTTCACGATCAACTTTTACAAGATCTCCTTTCCTCAATTTCTTTTGTATCTTTGGAGGGGATTGTGAATCATCTACTTTTCCGGTTTGTTCAGACATTTTAAAGAATTAATAAAAAGAGTAATGACTTAATTCAAATATTCAAATGAAGAATAGCAGTTAAAACAAAATGGTAAAAATCATGCCATTAATCAATTGCCAATTCCATAACGCAAATATTCTTGGTAGATCAACACCATAAGTTAATCAAAATCCCTCTAAGCTGAACAAATCTAATTAGAGAAATCTTGAAATTACTACTTACTGGATGCACTGGTTTTATCGGAAGAGAATTAATTCCTTTGCTAATAAACGAAGGGCACAACCTCACAGTCATATCTAGACAATCAAAAGAAAAATCAAAAGCCATAGCTAATGAGCAAAGCATAAATGTCATACAAATGAATCCAGCTGAGTCTTCGTCTTGGGATAACGAAGAAATTCAAAACTCTCTTAAAAGCTGCGAAGGAATTATCAATCTCGCAGGCGAACCTATTGCTGAAAAAAGATGGACCACAGATCACTGTAAAGAAATTAGGAATAGTCGTATAGAGACCACAAAAAATCTGATGAAAAATCTAAGCAATTTAAGAAAACCCCCCAAAGTTCTTGTGAATGCATCAGCAATTGGTTTTTATGGCTCACATCCTCAAAATGAATTCACTGAAGAAAATTTCCAGGGTGATGATTTCTTAGCGAATCTCTGTCAAGAGTGGGAATCAATAGCAAAAAATAAACCAAGAGCGA
>QCEW01000040.1 GCA_003280445.1 Prochlorococcus sp. AG-363-A03
TTATCTATATTTTTGATGCGCTTTATACCTAATTAAGCAAAAAGTCATAAATTTTTCGTTTCAATTAGTCAACTTCTCCTGATAAGTGCTAACTTCTTAATAAATCTAATTTCAAGAGGCCAGGGTGATGGGGATCCCGCTGGAATCTGCCAAGGAAGTTTCTGATGTTTCATCAGGGAAATCTAATACGGCAAACACAAGTCAAAAACTATCTGCATCAACTGTAAGTAGTCAAAAATCTCGAAGTTCTAGACGACAAAGTAATCGTCTAGCTACTGACTCGATAGGTTTCTATTTAACAAGTATCGGAAGAGTTCCACTTCTGACTCCTGCAGAAGAAATTGAGCTTGCTCACCATGTGCAACAAATGAAAGATTTGTTGAGCCTTCCTCTTGAAGAGCGCTCTACCCGTCAGAAGCACAAAATAAAAATGGGTAAGCGGGCAAGAGATCGGATGATGGCTGCAAATCTGAGACTTGTTGTAAGTGTTGCAAAAAAATATCAAAACCAAGGTCTCGAATTACTCGATTTAGTTCAAGAAGGTGCAATTGGATTAGAAAGAGCTGTTGATAAATTTGATCCTGCAATGGGTTATAAATTCTCAACCTATGCTTACTGGTGGATTCGACAAGGAATGACTCGTGCCATTGATAACAGTGCTAGAACTATTCGACTACCAATACATATCA
The DNA here is from genome assembly GCA_003280445.1 of Prochlorococcus sp. AG-363-A03. Classification (GTDB taxonomy): domain Bacteria; phylum Cyanobacteriota; class Cyanobacteriia; order PCC-6307; family Cyanobiaceae; genus Prochlorococcus_B. Next base: position 690 of record QCEW01000040.1, read on the forward strand.
GCGAAAAACTTTCAAAAATGCGTCGTATATCGCGTGAATTATCTCATCGATTTGGCAGACAACCAAATCGACTAGAGTTAGCAAACGCAATGGGAATTGAACCTCAAGATCTAGAGGACCTAGTATCGCAAAGCGCGCCATGTGCATCTCTTGATGCTCATGCTAGAGGCGAAGAAGATCGTAGTACTCTTGGAGAACTAATTCCAGATCCAAATTCTGATGAGCCCATGGAAGGAATGGATAGAAGTATCCAAAAAGAACATCTTGGAGGATGGTTATCTCAATTAAATGAGAGAGAGCAAAAAATCATGAGACTTCGCTTTGGCCTCGATGGAGAAGAACCACTTACTCTTGCTGAAATTGGAAGACAAATCAATGTTTCGAGAGAGCGTGTAAGACAACTTGAGGCAAAAGCAATTTTAAAATTGAGAGTAATGACTACTCATCAAAACGCTGCTTAAAAATTGCCTATTCAAATAGCTATTTTTGTTATTGCGTTATGGATAATTATAATTTTATTAATTGCATTTTTATGTAAAAGATACTTTCCTAAAAAAGAAGAATTAAGTAGAAAAATCATACATATTGGAACAGGGCCTGTAATTCTTTTAGCCTGGTTATTTGATATTCCAAAAAATATAGCTTTCTTCACTGCACTATTGATCACCATAGCTTTAGGTGTTAATTATCAATATCGTTTATTACCTGCTATTGAGGATATTAAGAGAAAAAGTTTTGGAACCATTGCATATGGTATCAGTATCACACTTTTACTTTTACTTTTCTGGCCTCGCTATGCATCATCTATTGCCATAGGAGTACTATCAATGGCTTTTGGTGATGGGTTGGCAGGTTTAATCGGAAGGTCTATCAACTCTCCAAAGTGGTCAATATTGGGTCAAACAAAATCGATTGTTGGAACATTAACAATGGGCTCAGTGGTAGCTATAACAACTTCAGTTATCTCTTCAACTAATAATTTAGGAATACAGCCCCTAGAAATTGTAGTCATCTCTATATTAGCAACTTTTTTAGAACAGATAAGTCCTTGGGGTATTGACAATTTAACTGTTCCTATAGGAGTAACTTGTATAGGGATATGGTTAGTAGGAATTTAAAAGACAAACTCAATTTATTTAACTGATTCAGCTAGTTCCTCTAATAAAACTTCAGTTGTAGAAAAATTTATGCATGCGTCAGTAACACTTTGACCATAGGTAAGTTTTGACAAATCTGAATTTAATTTCTGATTACCCTCAACAAGATGACTTTCAATCATTAAGCCCATTACATTTTTTGATCCACCTTTTAATTGTGATGCAACATCCCGTAAAACTTCTGCTTGTCTACGAAAATCTTTATTTGAGTTGCCATGACTACAATCAACCATGACTCTTCCAGGCATCTTAAATTGTGCCAATTCATCTGCAATTAACTTAATTGCAGCAAGATGATAATTAGTTCCATTCTTACCACCTCTCAGAACAAGATGACCATCTGGATTGCCTGTGGTGCTCACTATCGAAGCATGACCATCGTTATTAATTCCTAGAAAATGATGAGGTTTTGAAGCCGCTTGCATTGCATTAATCGCTATGGTTGCTGTCCCGTCAGTACCATTCTTATAACCAACTGGCATTGATAATCCAGAGGCCATTTCTCGATGAGTCTGACTCTCTGTGGTTCTTGCTCCAATAGCAGTCCAACTAATTAAATCAGCAATATATTGAGGAACAACTGGATCAAGTAATTCAGTTGCTGCAGGCATTCCTTTTTTAGCTAAATCAAGTAATAAACCTCTTGCCTTTCTTAAACCAGTATTAATATCATAAGAATTGTCAAGATGAGGGTCATTGATAAGTCCTTTCCAACCAACAGTTGTACGTGGTTTCTCAAAATAAACACGCATGACAATCTCAAGCTTTTGACTATATTTCTCCCTCAATGGAGCTAAACGATTTGCATATTCAGTAGCAGCATCAACATCATGAACCGAACATGGTCCAACAATCACCAAAATTCTTGGATCGGTACCGTGAAGAATTGATTGAATCTTTTTTCGAGTAGTAGAGACAACTCCAGAGGCTGCCTTATTTAAAGGCAAGTCTCTATGAATTAATGCAGGTGACATTAATGGACGAGTCTCGACCACATGAAGGTCAGAGGTGCTATCCACCATTGAAAAATATGATGAGGTGGACATTTAAAGCGTGATCATAGATATAAGATTAGAGAAGTATCAGTCATAGGGGGGTAATAAGTTGCATTATCTGAATGTTTGTTCAAAAAACATGCGGTTGTAAACAATGAAAACAAAAGGCCCTCACTCAAATACATTCTCTATTGAGATTTAAAAATGCTAAAAAATTACTTACTACATGTTGCAGAAAGAGAAGCCTTAGGGATCCCTCCGCTTCCTTTAGATGCAAAACAGACTAAAGATTTAACAGAGTTATTAGAAAAACCAGATAAAGAGTTTGATCAAAACTTCTTACTTGATCTTCTTGTTAATCGAATTCCTCCCGGAGTTGATCAAGCCTCTTATGTTAAAGCGAGCTGGCTTAGCTCAATTGCTCAAGAAGACTCAAAAAGTCTGTTAGTAAGCCCTTTAAAAGCAACTGAGCTTTTGGGTACTATGATTGGCGGATATAATGTAGCAGCATTAATTGAAATACTAAAATCAAATAATAATGAACTAGCAGCTTCAGCCTGTAATGCACTAAGTAATACTCTTTTAGTATATGATGCTTTAAACGACATTTTAGAATTAGCAAAAAATAATATTTATGCAGAAAAAGTTATAAATAGCTGGTCCAAAGGAGAATGGTTTACTAATAAACAACCTTTAGCTCAAGAAATAACAGTAACAGTGTTTAAAGTTGAAGGAGAAACAAATACAGACGACCTCTCTCCAGCAACTCATGCCACAACAAGACCAGATATTCCTTTACATGCTCTAGCGATGCTAGAGACTCGAGATCCAAATGGTTTAAGCACTATTGAAGAATTAAAAAAGAAAGGATATCCAATCGCATATGTTGGCGATGTCGTTGGGACAGGAAGCTCAAGAAAGTCAGCAATAAACTCTGTCCTTTGGCATACAGGACAAGACATACCTTACGTGCCAAATAAAAGAGGGAGTGGGGTTGTAATAGGAGGGAAAATTGCTCCTATTTTCTTTAATACTGCTGAAGATTCAGGTGCGCTTCCAATTGAATGCGATGTAAGTAATCTCAAGACAGGAGATATAATTACTATTTTTCCTTACAAAGGAGAAGTTAGAAGAAGTAAAAACGATAAAAACAGTGGAGAGCTTCTATCAAAATTTGACCTAAAACCACAAACTATTACTGATGAAGTAAGAGCGGGTGGGCGAATTCCTTTAATGATTGGAAGAGCTTTGACAGACAGAGTTAGAACAAAATTAAAACTTCCTCCCTCTACTCTTTTTATTCGTCCTGGTCAGCCACCTGCATCAAAGCATGGGTTTACACAAGCTCAAAAAATGGTTGGAAAAGCTTGTGGATTAGAAGGCGTTCTCCCTGGTGCAAGTTGTGAACCAATAATGACAACTGTTGGTAGTCAAGATACTACCGGTCCAATGACCAGAGATGAAATGAAAGAATTAGCCTGTTTAGGATTTTCTGCTGATTTAGTTATGCAGAGTTTCTGTCATACGGCAGCATATCCCAAACCTGTGGATATCAAAACTCAAAAAGAACTCCCTGATTTTTTTGCTGAAAGAGGAGGAATAGCACTGAAACCCGGTGATGGAATTATTCACAGTTGGCTTAACAGGATGCTTCTACCTGACACAGTCGGCACAGGTGGAGATAGTCATACAAGATTTCCATTGGGCATTTCATTTCCAGGAGGTTCAGGAGTTGTTGCATTTGCTGCAGCTATTGGTTCCATGCCGTTAGATATGCCAGAGTCAGTTCTCGTACGTTTTAAAGGGTCTTTACAAACTGGCGTCACTTTAAGAGATGTAGTTAATGCCATTCCATGGATGGCTATACAACAAGGTCTTCTGACAGTCGCAAAAGCGAACAAAGTTAATGTGTTTAATGGAAAAATATTAGAAATTGAAGGTCTACCAAATCTAAAATTAGAGCAAGCCTTTGAGTTGACTGATGCAAGTGCAGAAAGATCTTGTGCTGGATGTACAATTAAACTCTCTGAATCAACAATCAGCGAATATTTAAACAGCAACATTGTTTTACTTAAAAATATGATTGCTAGGGGATATAAAGACGCAAGAACAATAAGTAGAAGAATTAAAGCAATGGAAGATTGGTTAAAAAAACCAGAATTACTATCAGCCGACTCAACTGCTCAATATTCAGAAATCATCGAAATAGACTTAAATGAACTCAAAGAACCTGTTTTAGCTTGTCCTAATGATCCTGACAACGTGAAACTTTTAAGCGAAGTCGCAGGCACTCCCATTCAAGAAGTTTTTATTGGTTCGTGTATGACTAATATTGGCCATTATCGAGCCGCTGCAAAAATTCTCGAAGAAGAAGGAAAGATAGCAGCACGATTATGGGTATGTCCTCCAACACGAATGGACGAGGAAATTTTGAAAAAAGAGGGGTACTACGAGATCTTTGAAAAAGCAGGTAGCCGAATGGAAATGCCTGGTTGCTCTCTATGCATGGGCAATCAAGCTCGTGTAGAAGATAATTCAACTGTTTTCTCAACTAGCACAAGAAATTTCAACAACAGATTAGGAAAAGGAGCTCAGGTGTTCTTAGGAAGTGCAGAACTAGCCGCTGTTTGCGCTTTGTTGGGTCATATCCCTACAACTGATGAATATCTTGCAATAGCTTCCAAAAAAGTGTCTCCTTTAACTGACGAAATATACAGGTATTTAAACTTTGATGAAATACCAAACTTTATCGAAGATGGCCGTGTAATAACAAAAGAAGAAGAAGCCTCTATTTTACAAACCTAAATTGAGTTAAATGATCAAAAGTCAAAGTCAAAATCCCGTTAAAAAGAAATCAAATCAAAGCATAAAAAAACTTCTTGAAAGAAAATGGCTAAATGTAATTCTTGCTCTCATACTTACAGGTTTAGGAGCAGCATTAACGGGAATATTATTTAAAACTGGAATTCATGCATTAGAAGATTATCGATCAAATCTTCTTGCATATATCCCTAGATGGATAGTTTTACCAATATTAGGAGCATTAGGAGGCTTCATTTCAGGATCGCTCATTCAAAATTTTGCCCCTGCAGCAAAAGGAGCAGGAGTAAGTCACATCATTGCATTTCTTCGCCATAAGCCAGTGCCTATGGGATTAAGAGTTGGAATCGTAAAACTTTTTGCAGGAATAATTGCTATTGGCAGTGGATTTCCACTAGGGCCAGAAGGTCCTGCAGTACAAATGGGGGGATCTGTTGCCTGGAAAATGGCAAAATGGTTAAAAGCACCTGTTTCATTTCGAAGAGTCATAGTTGCAGCAGGAGGAGGCGCTGGAATTGCAGCAATATTTAGTGCACCAATTGGAGGCTTTATCTATGCAATTGAGGAACTTCTTAATTCAGCCAGACCAGTAGTCCTCTTACTGGTAGTTGTCACAACATTCTGGGCTGATAGTTGGGC
>QCEW01000041.1 GCA_003280445.1 Prochlorococcus sp. AG-363-A03
GGATAACCGCAAAAGTAATGTTGGAGCACCGCAGTCATCTCTTTCAGCAATTAATTCTTCTGCTGGGATTTTTAACAACTCTGAAACTCTTCTGAAAATCTCTTTCTGAAGTGGATGATGTCCCATTAAGTAGCTTTCTAGATCCCAGTTCATTTTTTTGCATGTAGCTAGAAATGCAGAATGCTTTCCGGAACAGTTATGTTCAAGTTTACTTTTTTTGTTTTGAGGTACTGGGCATTTTAACTCCTTAATTTCAATATCTGCATTCCAGAGGAGCTTGAATGCAGTTCTAGCTTGATCTGCTGAACCAGAATGTGAACCGCATGCTATGGCTAAAGTTCTATCATCTAAATTGTATTTTTCTGCGGTTCCGCTCGTAAGAAATGGTAAAACCTGAAAAGGTTTTAGCGCTGATCTTATGAATGTCTCATAATCAGATGACCCTGCTTTCATGAGCGTCCTCCCTTTTATGTCGCAGATTGAAGCGTGTGCTCTATGAATCGATTCAACACTTGATCCTCTTTTAACTAGGACTCTCAAACAATTGTGATTACTTGCTGATAACTTTTCTTGTAAATTCATAACCTAATTTATATCCAAGAATAATAATAAATTTGAGCTAAGAAAAACAAATATAATCAATATTATTGTCTTTTCTAGGTGATTTAAAATAGGTTTAACTTGATATTGTGCTATTAGTAACTCTTTTTCTCTCCAATCAATTGGTTTTTCCCAGATCTGACCATCATACCAACCAGACTCTTCATATTCAATGTTTTCAGAATTTAGGCGTTTATATATGTATATCCAACTTAGCCATTGCCTGATTAACAATAATATGGGGAATAGAAGTGATACAGCAAGGCTTATAAATATAAGTTCAAAAATGTTATTTTTGAGGTAATCACTTCCATAAGATATTATTAAACTAATTGGTGTAATTAATAACCAACTTAATGTTAGCTTTCTGTAAAAAATGTTTCTTTCTAAAACGGGCCAAGAGATTATCCATGAATTTCTAATGCTATTAAATTCATTTAATGGCCTTTGATTTATGGGGACAGGGCATATTATTTTATTCATCAACTAATGCTATTAATTTATTATTTATATAATTATGAATAATCCCATTGCTCCAAAATGATTCTAAATTATAGAATTTTCTTTCATTAGGTTGAAAAACATTAATTATTAGATCTCCATAATCTAATAATGCCCATTTCGCTTCATTTACTCCTTCTTTTCGAAGAGGAAGAAGATCTGCTTCCTCTCTAATTGTCTTTTCTACATTATTAACAATTGCCCTTACTTGAACGTCTGAAAGTCCTTCAGTAATTAATATCCAATCAGCTATAGTAGATACTTCATCAACTTTTAAAAGTTTGATATCACCAGCTTTTCTATCATCGCAAGCAACTGCAGCTAGTTCAACTAACTTACTACTATCCATAAACATTTTCACTTGTAACTGATTTTTGAGATCCCTCTTGAGATGCCATTTCTGCGCGAGCTCTTTCAGCACTCTTCCTGAGGGCTTCTAATCTGTCTTCATAAAAGGTACGCTTTTTTTTCTTTCTAGATTTTTCTACCAAATCTTTTAATGCACCGCCTAGACTTTTATAGGCATTTGGAACGCTATATCCAAATCTGCAAGCCAAATCTATAGCTCTCTCATCAGCGGATATAGCATCTTGTAATCGTTTTTCTGAATTATTTTTTAAGTAAAGCCTGTAACCTGCAAAACCTGATAATCCAAGTGCCATTAAAAGTAGCAATCCATCTTGGACCCATAATTCTCCTATGGCACCACCTAAACCTATTGCAAGAGCAGCCATTTCCCAGCCATCCCTTGGGATTGTGTCATTTTGAATGCGTCCCACCTCATGCCAAAACAATAGATTTCTATGATCTTGAGCTAAATAGTCCCATTGCTCAAGATCAACTTGAATCTCCACTTCATCACGCCCAATTTCTTCAAGCGTTATTAGTGGAGGATCTATTGCTGCTGCGGCTTCAATGAATACCCAGCTTTGGTTCTCTGGTGGCAGCAGCCCTTTAAGGCGCTGTAGTTCGCTCATACTCTTTGTTTCTTGTTCGGAAAGTTAGTTAAACTTTAATGGTAGTTTGCCGATCTAGACAGTAGATGATAAACAGATACCTAGAATGCGTGACATAAATGAAGTTTACAAGAAATTCAAATGCCACGGCGTAAAGATATACGTCGGATTTTGATACTAGGGTCTGGACCAATTGTTATTGGACAGGCCTGTGAATTCGATTATTCCGGTACACAGGCATGCAAAGCGCTGAGAAGCGAAGGTTTTGAAGTCATTTTAGTTAACTCTAATCCAGCTTCAATAATGACGGACCCTGAAACTGCAAATAGGACCTACGTTGAACCATTAACGGCTCAAGTTGTTGAACAAATCATAGAAATTGAGAGGCCTGATGCTCTTTTGCCGACAATGGGTGGGCAAACTGCTTTAAATATTTCAGTACAATTGGCAGAATCTGGGATTTTAGAAAAATACAATATTGAATTAATTGGAGCCGATCTTAATGCAATTAAAAAGGCTGAGGATAGAAATTTATTTAAAATAGCGATGAAAAATATTGGTGTTGATGTATGTCCATCTGGTATTGCTTCTAATCTTCAAGAAGCTGAAATAGTTGGAAATGAAATTTCTTCCTTCCCAAAAATCATTCGTCCTGCTTTCACATTAGGAGGAAGTGGAGGTGGAATAGCTTATAACCAGGATGAATTTTTGGAATTATGTAAAACAGGCTTAGATGCTAGTCCTGTTTCTCAAATACTCATCGAAAAATCTCTTTTAGGTTGGAAAGAATTTGAGTTAGAAGTTATGAGGGATTTATCAGATAATGTTGTAATTATATGCAGTATTGAAAATGTTGATCCTATGGGAGTTCACACTGGAGATTCTATTACAGTAGCTCCTGCGCAAACTCTAACTGATAGAGAATATCAACGTTTAAGAGACTATTCAATTTCAATAATTAGAGAAATCGGAGTAGCAACTGGTGGAAGCAATATACAATTTGCAATTAATCCTAATAATGGTGAAATAATAGTAATTGAGATGAATCCTCGTGTTAGTAGATCATCAGCTTTAGCAAGTAAAGCTACAGGTTTTCCTATTGCCAAAATTGCCGCTCTTTTAGCTGTTGGTTATAGACTAGATGAGATTATTAACGATATTACTGGTAAAACTCCCGCGTGTTTTGAACCTTCAATTGATTATGTAGTTACTAAAATACCTCGTTTTGCATTTGAAAAGTTTTCAGGAAGTTCTTCAATTCTTACTACTTCTATGAAGTCAGTTGGGGAGGCCATGGCAATAGGAAGATGTTTTGAGGAATCTTTTCAAAAGGCAATACGATCTTTAGAAACAGGACTAGGGGGTTGGGGATGCGATCGAGTTGATCAGAATGTATCTTCTATTGAATTAGAAAGACTATTAAGAACGCCTTCTCCAGAGAGAATAATGCATGTTCGATTAGCAATGAAAAATGGACGTAGCGATAATGAAATTTTTTCTTTTTCTAAAATAGACCCTTGGTTCTTATCAAAACTTAGGAATATAGTGGAAGCGGAGAATCAATTATTTAATTATGAAAATATTACTCAATTAGAGCCTAATTTTTTCTTCAAACTTAAACAACTTGGATTCTCTGATCGTCAGATTGCCTTTGCACTAAATACTGATGAATTAACAATTAGAGCTAGAAGAACCGACCTTAAAATATTACCTGTTTATAAAACAGTTGACACTTGTGCTTCTGAATTTTCCTCGAATACACCATATCACTATTCTACATATGAAAGACCAGCCTACAGGATTGATAACGATGGAAATATTATCAAGAATATTAGTCTTAATGAAATAAAAAATGATAATAAAAATAAAATTTTAATTTTGGGTGGAGGTCCGAATCGTATTGGACAAGGTATTGAATTTGATTATTGTTGTTGTCATGCTTCTTATCAAGCTCAAGAGGATGATTTTACAACAATAATGATAAATAGTAACCCTGAAACCGTTTCAACTGATTATGATACGAGCGACATACTTTACTTTGAACCTCTAACTCTAGAAGATGTTCTAAATGTTATTGAATTTGAGGAACCTTATGGAATAGTAGTTCAATTTGGAGGACAAACTCCTTTGAAACTCTCTTTACCAATTGTAAATTGGTTAGAGAAATCGGAAAACTCAAAATTACGAACCAAGGTTTTAGGTACATCTCCTATCTCAATAGATTTGGCAGAAGATCGAGAGCAATTTGACAAGGTTTTGAGGAGATTAGATATTAGGCAACCGAAAAATGGTCTTGCTAGAACTTTTGAAGAATCTTTTAATGTAGCTAATAAAGTTGGCTATCCATTGGTTGTTAGGCCTTCATATGTTCTCGGTGGTAGAGCTATGGAAATTGTTTATGAGCAAGATGAATTGGAAAGATACATAAATGAAGCTGTAAACGTTGAGCCAGATCATCCAATCCTTATCGATCAATATTTAGAGAATGCAATTGAGGTTGATGTTGATGCTTTGTGCGATGAAAGCAAAAATGTTGTTATTGGAGGATTGATGGAACATATAGAGCCCGCTGGTATTCATTCTGGCGATTCAGCCTGTTGCCTTCCTTCCATAACACTCTCTGCAGAATCAATTAAAATAATTAAGCATTGGACAAAATCTTTAGCTATTGAACTTGAAGTAGTTGGTCTAATTAACCTTCAATTTGCTGTGAAGAGAGATGATGAGGGTAATGAGGTTGTTTACATTATTGAGGCAAATCCAAGGGCTTCAAGAACAGTTCCTTTCGTTTCTAAAGCCACTGGAGTCCCTCTTGCGAAAATTGCAACTCAGTTACTTTTAGGTAAAACACTAAAAGATATTGGATTAAATCAAGAACCAATTCCTCCACTTCAGGCAATTAAAGAGGCTGTTATGCCTTTTAAACGTTTTCCTGGCTCAGACAGTCTTTTAGGACCGGAAATGCGTTCAACTGGAGAGGTGATGGGATCTGCAAAAACTTTTGGAATGGCCTATGCAAAATCTGAACTCGCAGCAGGTGAGGGATTGCCTACTTCTGGTTTTGTTTTCTTATCTACTCATGATCGAGATAAGCCTGCATTGATTCCAGTAGCAAAGAAATTAATTGAACTAGGTTTTTCTGTTCTAGCAACATCTGGCACTTCAAACTATCTCGAGAAATTTGATTTAAATGTTGAAAGGGTCCTTAAGGTTCATGAAGGAAGACCAAATATTGAGGATATGATTCGATCTGGAAAGGTTCAGTTGGTAATCAATACCCCAATTGGTCGTCAAGCAATTTATGATGATAAATATCTTAGAAAAGCAGCCCTAGACTATTCTGTACCAACTTTAACAACCTTAAAGGGTGCTAGTGCTGCTGTAAAAGGTATAGAAGCATTGCAGAACCAAATTTTGTCAGTTTCAGCTTTGCAAGATATTCATTCCTAAATATCTTTTTGCTAATTATCTAATCCAATTTCTCTAAGATATCTATTAGAATTGATATTAATTTTGTAAATATGATTTCTCAAAATTATTAAATATAAATCTTAAAAATTACTTTTTAGCTCCTTTTTAGTCGTTTTAAGCAAAGCTCTATTACTACCTGATTAAAAATTCACCTTTTTTTCAAATAAAGACATACAATTATGTTCTTGCTTGATAATTAGGGATGACCGCAACAGCTTCTTCGCCAAAACTAAGAGTTGATACACGCGGAACAAATGAGTTGCCGCCTCATTTAGATGAAAACCTTTTAACCCCTCGTTTTTACGTAACGGAATTTAAAAAAGCAGCTAAGACAGAATTAACTGATGCGCGCGAAGAGTTTGAAGCAATGCTTTCAGAAATGAAAGCAGACTATAACTGTACTCATTTTGATAGAAAGGCAAGTCTAGATAGATTGCAAGAATTGCCTCAGAAGGCTAA
>QCEW01000042.1 GCA_003280445.1 Prochlorococcus sp. AG-363-A03
ATTGGGCGGTTTCGACCGCAGTCATCTAGCCCTCTCATGCGATTTCGTCCTCTGCTGGCTTTGATGCTGGCTTTTTGTCTCACCTTTACAACTCTCCCATCAAGCGCATCTGCAGCTTTAAAAGGGCGCGAGCAAGGTAACGCTCGTTTTGGCAATGTTGTTAATACTGGCCAAGCTGACGCTTGCACTGTTTTACCAGCTGGTTCATCGGGTTCTATTAATGCTGATGGCCAATTTAAAAGCTTATGCCTTCAGCCAACAGAAGTTTCAGTAAAACTTCCAGGTAACAAGCGAAATAAATCTGATTTTGCGATAGCAAAAATTATCAGTCCTCGCTTCAATACCAGTCTTGATGAAGTTTATGGAGATCTTTCCGGAGGGAAATTCACTGAAAAAGGTGGTATTGACTTCTCTCTAATTACAGTTCTTGCTCCAAATGGAGAGGAGTTTCCTTTTGCTTTCTCTGTTAAGGAGATGGTTGCTGAATCCAAAAAAGGAAAATCAATTGAACCAGGAGCTGAATTTTCAGGTCCAACAACAACTCCAAGTTATAGATCTGCAGACTTTCTTGATCCAAAGAGTCGTGCTAAATCAACTGGTGTTGAATATGCTCAAGCTCTCATTGCTCGTGGTGGTGATGATGAAGATCTTGCAAGAGAAAATGTTAAAGATGATCTAGGCGGTAAAGGTGAAATAACACTTACTGTCGAGACTGTTGATGCAGACACTGATGAATTTGGAGGCCAATTTGTTGCCATCCAACCTTCAGACAATGACCTTGGATCAAAAGATCCTGTTGATATCAAAATCAAAGGTATCTTCTATGGTCGAAAAGCCTAAAAAATAATCATCTGACTAAAAAAAAAGAGGGTTAACACCCTCTTTTTTTTTTTGCTGAATTTTATGAAAACAAATTCTCAAATATGGGCCCTTTATCTGGGAGAATCTCCCGGTTACTGCAAGGGAAAATGACTAGCAAGAAAAGTTCTCATGAAAATCTCCAAGGTTTGATCAAACCGTATGGTGGAGAACTGATAAACCTTATGGCATCTGATCAAGAAACAAAAGAATTAAAAAATAATTCTTTTAAAACTTTAAATTGTTCAGATAGAAACGCTTGTGATATTGAACTTCTTTTGATAGGTGCTTTTTCTCCTTTGAATGGGTTCATGAGTGAGAAAAATTACAACTCAGTTGTCAAACAAAATCGACTCGAATCAGGTTTGCTTTTTGGTTTACCAATTGTTATGGATACAGACAGAGAAGATATAAATCCAGGAGATTTAGTTTTACTTAAGTACAAAGATCAAGAACTAGCAATTTTAGAAGTACAAGAAAAATGGATACCTGACAAAGTTATTGAAGCCAATTTTTGCTACGGAACAACTTCTTTAGAGCATCCTGCAGTAAGAATGATCTCCATGGAAAGGGGAAAATATTATTTAGGGGGCTCAATAAAAGGTCTGGAATTACCAAAAAGAGTTTTTACTTGCCAAACTCCTGCTCAAGTAAGAGAGAATCTTCCTTCTGGAGAAAATGTAGTTGCATTCCAGTGCAGGAACCCAATTCACAGAGCGCATTATGAGCTGTTCACAAGAGCCTTAGAAGCCAATAATGTCAGTCAAAATGCTGTTGTTCTTGTCCACCCGACTTGTGGACCAACGCAAGAAGATGACATCCCTGGATCGGTAAGATTTCAAACCTATGAAAAACTTGCCTCTGAAGTAAATAATCCCAAAATCAGATGGTCATATCTTCCTTATTCAATGCATATGGCTGGTCCAAGAGAAGCTTTGCAGCACATGATTATCAGACGGAATTATGGATGCACTCATTTCATTATCGGAAGAGATATGGCTGGCTGTAAGTCCTCGCTCAACGGAGAAGATTTTTATGGTCCGTATGATGCTCAAAATTTTGCAAACGACTGCTGCGAAGAATTAGAAATGCAAACAGTTCCATCTTTAAATCTTGTATTTACAGAGGAGGAAGGCTATGTAACCGCTGATTATGCTAAAGAAAAAGGATTACACATAAAGAAATTGAGCGGCACTCAATTCAGGAAAATGCTCAGAAGTGGAGAAGAAATTCCTGAATGGTTTGCATTTAAAAGCGTCGTTGATGTATTAAGAGCCGCATAGTTGGACCTAATCCTATTAAACTCTTAAAAGATATATAAAAACATTGAACAAACGCTGGAGAAACATTGGTCTTTATGTCCTAATTGTCGTAGTTGCGATTTTTGTTGGAAGTGCTTTTTTTGATAAGCCAAGCCCGACCAGAGCAACTAGAACTTTAAGGTACAGTGACTTCATAGAAGCTGTTCAAGACAAGCAAGTAAGCAGAGTTCTTATTTCTCCAGATAAAGGAACAGCTCAAATTGTTGAAAGTGATGGAAACAGGGCTTTAGTTAATTTGGCTCCTGACCAACAATTACTTCAATTACTAACTGATAATGACGTAGATATTGCTGTACAACCAACTACTCAAGCCAATCCCTTACAGCAAGCTGCTAGTAGCTTAATTTTTCCAATTCTTTTACTAGGAGGTCTATTTTTTCTATTCAGAAGAGCAGGATCTGGTGGTGGCGGAAATCCAGCAATGAATTTTGGAAAGAGTAAAGCAAGACTTCAAATGGAGCCTGAGACAAAAGTTACTTTTGGAGATGTTGCTGGAATTGAAGGTGCAAAGCTTGAGCTTACAGAAGTTGTTGATTTTTTAAAAAACCCAGATCGCTTCACAGCTGTTGGAGCCAAAATTCCTAAAGGTGTTTTACTTGTTGGACCTCCAGGAACAGGTAAGACTTTGCTTGCAAAGGCAGTCGCAGGGGAAGCTTCAGTTCCCTTCTTTTCCATCTCTGGGTCTGAGTTCGTAGAGATGTTTGTTGGAGTTGGTGCGAGCAGAGTTAGAGATCTTTTTGAACAAGCAAAGAAAAATGCTCCTTGTATAGTTTTCATTGATGAAATAGATGCTGTAGGTCGTCAGCGTGGAGCTGGTCTTGGAGGAGGTAATGATGAAAGAGAACAAACACTCAATCAACTTCTGACCGAGATGGATGGATTTGAGGGGAATTCAGGAATAATTATTGTCGCAGCTACAAATAGACCTGATGTACTCGACTCAGCACTTATGAGACCAGGAAGATTTGACAGGCAAGTAACTGTGGACAGACCTGACTACTCAGGGAGATTGCAAATATTGAACGTTCATGCAAAAAGTAAAACACTTTCAAAGGCAGTTGACCTTGATCAAATAGCAAGAAGAACTCCTGGTTTTACTGGGGCAGATTTAGCAAATCTATTAAATGAAGCCGCTATCTTAGCCGCTAGAAAAGAACTAACAGAAGTCAGCAATGATGAAGTTAGTGATGCAATTGAGAGAATAATGGTAGGTCCAGAAAAGAAAGACTCAGTGATTAGTGAAAAGCGTAAAAAGTTAGTTGCTTACCACGAAGCTGGCCATGCTGTAGTTGGTGCAGTAATGCCTGATTATGACCCTGTACAAAAGATATCAATCATTCCAAGAGGTGGAGCTGGGGGATTAACTTTTTTCACTCCAAGTGAAGAAAGAATGGAATCTGGACTTTATTCAAGGTCTTACCTACAAAATCAAATGGCTGTTGCTCTTGGAGGAAGAGTTGCAGAGGAAATCATTTACGGAGAAGACGAAGTAACCACAGGAGCATCAAATGATTTAAAGCAAGTAGCTTCAGTTGCCAGGCAAATGATTACCAAGTTCGGTATGAGTGACAAGTTAGGACCTGTAGCTTTAGGACGATCACAAGGTGGAATGTTCCTTGGTAGAGACATCTCTGCCGAAAGAGATTTTTCTGAAGATACAGCCGCAACGATTGATTCAGAAGTATCTATTCTTGTTGAAATTGCATATGAAAGAGCTAAAAAAGCTTTAAATGATAATCGTCAAGTACTTGAGGAGTTAACAGCGATGCTAATGGAAACAGAAACCGTTGATTCTCTAGAATTCCAGGATTTGTTAATTCGCCATGAAGTTAAAGTAGCTGAGTATGCCTAGTCTAAGAATATAATTTTTGGAAGTTAAGCAAAATAATTTAATCAAATTTCTAAGAGTACAACCACTCATAGTTGTAATTAGACTTGAAGATCAAGTTTTTAATATCTCACATAAACGAGTTTCTTTATTTTTAAAAATTGAGAAGCTCGTCAATTATGGTGTTAAAAACATAGAAATAGGATGGCATTCGCATCCAAAATGGGTAAATTTGATTTTAGAAATAAAAAAGAAATTCATCTCAGTTAATATTGGTGTTGCATCAATTTCATCAAGACAATCTTTAGATTCAATTCTCTCATTAGATCTAAATTATTCCATGAGTCCATTCTTTAAAAAAGAAATTCATCTTAAAGCAATACAATATAATCAACTAGTCATTCCAGGAGTATCAAATATTAAAGATTTCAAAGAAGCAATCAATCTAGGATATAAAATTGTAAAAATCTTTCCTGCATCAAAATTAGGAATTAACTTTTTAAAAGAATTAAAAGAATCGAAAAATAATATTTTTTTTATTGGTGCAGGTGGAATTAAAAGTAGAAGTTTAAAAAAATTACTTAAAAGTGGATACGACGCATTGGTCATTGGAAGGGAATTACGAAATCAAACACCTGACAAAGATCTAAAGATATGGCTAAAGGACTTTTTATAACCGATTCGAAAAGCTATTAATTAATTTCTTTCAAATATATGTCTAAAAAATAATTAATCATCTGAACAATATTAACTACATTGGCCTTTTTGTCTAAGTAAATGATCAGCTAAAACCAGCGCAACCATTGCTTCAACCATTGGAACTGCTCTTGGCAAAACACAAGGATCATGTCTTCCTGTTGCCTTAAGAGTTATTGCATTACCATCCTCGTCAATTGTCTTTTGACTTTTCCTAATAGTTGCTGTTGGTTTAAAGCCAACTCTAAGAACGATATCCTCACCATTACTAATACCTCCTTGAATTCCCCCTGAATTATTAGTAGCAGTTTTCAACTGATCAGAGTCTGAAGGCAAAAAAGGATCATTATGTTCGCTACCTTTCAAATAAGTACCTCCGAAACCAGAGCCCACTTCAAAACCTTTAGTAGCAGGTAAAGACATTAATGCCTTTGCTAAATCAGCCTCTAACTTATCAAAGACAGGCATGCCAAGACCTACTGGAGAATTTCGCACAACGCATTCTATTACTCCTCCACAGGAGTCTCCTTCTTTACCACAAGCCTCCACTCTCTGAATCATTAAATCTGCAGCTGATTGATTTGGACATCGAACAATATTTTTCTCGATTTCATCAAAAGTCACATCACTAGGATGAATCTCAGCTTCAATATCATGAATTCTCTTTACCCAAGCGAGTATTTCCGTATTAGAAAACTTAGTTAGAAGTTGCTTCGCAACAGAGCCTGCGGCGACTCTACCTATTGTCTCTCTTGCAGATGCTCGTCCACCGCCGCTTGAAGCTTGAATTCCATATTTTTTCTGATAGGTAGCATCGGCATGAGATGGTCTAAAAGTTTTTTTTATTTCAGAATAATCCTTAGGCCGATGATCTTTATTTCTAACAACCATAGCAATTGGTGTTCCTAAGGTTTTGTTCCCTAAAAGACCACTTAGAATTTCAACTTCATCACTTTCGTTTCTTGGAGTAGTGATTTTGCTTTGACCTGGTCTCCTTCTATTGAGATCATTTTGTATTTTATTGATATCAAGATCCAACCTTGGTGGACATCCATCAATAATTACGCCAACACCACCACCGTGAGATTCGCCAAAGGTGCTGATACTAAAAAGTTTTCCGAAACTACTTCCCATAAATAAACCTATCTACAAAA
>QCEW01000043.1 GCA_003280445.1 Prochlorococcus sp. AG-363-A03
ATCTGTTCTTGGTGGAATTTTATTGGACCCTGATGCGATAGGACGAATAGCTGATTTGCTTCAGGTTGAAGCTTTTTACATATCTGCTCATCGAGAAATATATAGAACAGCATTAATGCTTCATAGCCAAGGCAAGCCTACAGATTTAACAGCAATGAGCGCTTGGCTTGCAGATACAAATTCTTTAGAAAAAGTCGGAGGCAACAATCGATTAGTTGAATTAGTTGAGAGGGTTACATCTACAGCTTCAATCGAACAAGTTGCTAAATTAATTAGCGATAAATTTCTGCGCAGACAATTAATTAAATCTGGAAATGATGTAATCAAATTAGGCTTTGATCAAAACCTTCCAATGGAAGAAGCAATTGATCAAGCTGAACAAAAGATCTTTGCTATTAGCCAAGAGCAACCTTCCAAAGGATTAACACCTACTGCAGAAATTCTGACAAGTACTTTCAACGAAATAGAAAGTAGATCACTTGGTACATCAGTGGCAGGCATACCTGTTAATTTTTATGATCTAGATGCTATGACCCAAGGACTGCAGAGGAGCGATCTAATAATTGTGGCAGGCAGACCAGCAATGGGAAAAACATCAATTGTTCTGAATTTGGCTAAAAACGTAGCGCAACTTCATGATCTACCTGTTTGTGTATTCAGTCTTGAGATGAGTAAAGAGCAACTAACTTATAGACTTTTATCAAGCGAGGTAGGTATTGAAAGCAGCAGACTAAGAACGGGACGTTTGCAACAAGATGAATGGCCATTACTTGGCCAAGGTATTAATACACTTGGTCAATTACCAATTTTCATTGACGACAAACCAAATTCAAGTGTACTGGAGATGAGATCCTTATGTCGCCGCCTAATTGCTGAACAAGGTAAAGAACTGGGACTAATTGTGATTGATTATCTTCAACTAATGGAAGGTACTTCGCCCGATAATCGAGTTCAAGAAATCTCAAGAATTACTCGAGGTCTTAAGGGTATGGCAAGAGAACTTAAAGTACCTGTTATCGCTTTATCTCAATTAAGTAGAGGAGTTGAATCAAGAACCAATAAAAGACCAATGCTGAGCGATCTGCGTGAATCTGGCTCAATAGAACAGGATGCGGACTTAGTTCTAATGATTTATAGGGATGAATATTACAATCCAGAAACTACTGATAGAGGAATTACAGAAGTTATCGTGACAAAGCACCGAAATGGACCGGTTGGAACAGTTAAATTACTTTTTGAACCTCAATTCACGAGATTTAGAAATCTTGCGGCTTAATTGTTCGAAAATCCAATTCCTAAATGCTTAATTGATGATTACCAAACAAACTTCAAATGAAAGTTTTGACGTAATTGTTGTAGGAGGTGGTCATGCAGGCTGCGAAGCTGCACTGACTTCAGCAAGATTAGGATTGAATAC
Source organism: Prochlorococcus sp. AG-363-A03 (assembly GCA_003280445.1). GTDB lineage: Bacteria > Cyanobacteriota > Cyanobacteriia > PCC-6307 > Cyanobiaceae > Prochlorococcus_B. The sequence goes on from QCEW01000043.1 coordinate 1,418, forward strand.
GGCTTTATTTACACTCAATTTAGATCGAATCGCATGGCAACCATGTAATCCTGCAGTAGGGGGACCAGCTAAAAGTCAATTAGTTCATGAAGTTGATGCCTTAGGTGGGATCATCGGAAAATTAGCCGATTTGACCGCTCTTCAAAAAAGAGTTCTTAACGCAAGCAGAGGTCCTGCAGTTAGAGCATTGAGAGCACAAACAGATAAACGGTTATATGCATATGAAATGCTGAAAATCCTGCAAAACACGCCAAATTTAAAGATTAGAGAGGCAATGGTTACTGGACTAGAAATTGAACATTATCCCAATCAGATTGAAAAAAACACATCCGAAAGTCAAGAGAGAATTGGATTTGTAAAGGGAGTTAAAACCTATTTTGGAAGCATTTTTCATGCAAAAGCAGTTGTACTTACAACGGGAACCTTTTTAGGAGGCAGAATTTGGATTGGCAATCAATCTATGAGCGCAGGTCGAGCAGGAGAGCAGGCCTCTGAAGGATTAACTGAAGAATTACAAAAGTTAGGCTTTAGTACTGATCGTTTAAAAACAGGAACCCCTGCTCGCGTCGATCGACGAACTATTGATCTTGACTCCCTAGATGAGCAATTAAGCGATGCTTCAGATAAATTCTTTTCTTTTGATCCTCTTTCATGGAAAAGTGGGGAACAAATGAGTTGTCACATAACCAGAACAACACAAGCAACTCACCAACTTATTAAAAATAATCTTCATTTAACGCCTATTTATGGAGGTTTTATTGATAGTAAAGGTCCCAGATATTGTCCATCCATTGAAGATAAAATTGTACGGTTTGCTGATAAAAATTCACACCAGATTTTCTTGGAACCCGAGGGTAGAGATACTCCAGAAATGTATGTACAAGGTTTCTCAACAGGACTGCCCGAAAACTTACAATTAGAACTTTTAAGGACTCTGCCAGGCTTAGAAAAATGCGTAATGCTTAGACCGGCTTATGCTGTGGAATATGACTACTTACCAGCCACACAATTAGAGGCAACATTAGAAACAAAAAGAATAAGCGGATTATATAGCTCAGGTCAACTAAATGGAACAACAGGATATGAAGAAGCTGCTGCTCAAGGTTTAGTAGCAGGTTTAAATGCTGCAAGATTCGTGAAGAATCAAGAAGGAATTATTTTCGAAAGAGAAAATAGTTACATAGGAACTATGATTGATGATTTAGTTACAAAAGATCTAAAAGAACCATACAGAGTATTAACTAGTAGAAGTGAATATCGATTAATACTAAGGGGTGATAATGCCGATAGAAGGTTGACACCACTGGGGTATAAATTAGGTTTGATTGATGAAAGAAGGTGGAAAATATTTAATACTAAGCAACATTTAATTATTCAAGAGAAAAAAAGACTAGAGACAGAGCGAATTAAAGAAAGTGATAATTGTGCAAAGGAAATATATTCCGATACTGGAACGGCTATAAAGGGATCATTAACTTTAGCAAATTTTCTGAGAAGAACAAATATTCACTATAAAGACTTAATTAATTATAATTTAACAACTCAAAGTATTCCTTTAGATGTTGAAGAAGGAGTTGAAATAGATATTAAGTACAGTGGCTATTTAGAAAGACAAAAAGCTCAAATAAATCAATTGAAGCAGCAAAGTAAAAAGTTATTACCAAAAAATTTAAATTACAATAATATAGAAACACTATCTAAAGAAGCCAGAGAAAAATTAACCATTTCTCAGCCCAAAAGCCTTGGTCACGCTGCTCAACTTCCAGGTGTAAGCAAAGCTGATCTCACTGCACTTCTCGTATGGTTAAAAATAGAGCAAATGAAAAAAGCTGAAAGAAAAGATTCACTTCAAATAACAAGTTGATAATTGTGAATTCACATCAATCTCAATTACCTTCTCCTGAAGTGATTTGGAAAGCATCAAAAGAAAGTGTTCTCTCAGGAAGAGGAAATCAAAAGCTCTCTGGAGCATGGCAGTTAATGCTATTGGGTGACGGCAGCCCAACAAGACATCTCAAGCTATTAACAGGCCATGAAGTTGCCATAAAGGTTATATCCATGGAAACGGAAAATAATAATGACATTGGCCTACCAGAAGAAGTCAATGAGTTAGACCCACCTTTGATACGAAGACAAGTTTGGCTGACATGCGGAGACTTAACCCTTGCATGGGCTGAAAGCTGGTGGAATTCTCAAGAAGCAGAAAAACATCTGAAAAACAAGGATCAACCTATCTGGAAAAGCCTCACCCAAGGTCGTTCAGAACTTTTTAGAGAGGTTGATGGATTGTGTTTAGTAAATGCCAAATGGCTGAAATTAGAATTCAATGAAGAGGGTCCTTTTTGGAGCAGACATTACCGATTTTTTCGTCAACAAAAAGAATTAACTGTAATCAGAGAAGTTTTTAGCCCAAAGTTAGAGAAATGGCTAGGACCAATACCAAGGGAGGCTTTTTGAGAAAACTAGTATTTTCTTCGATTAGATCTTGGTATGTTTTTTCTTCTTTGAGGAGTTCGTTCCAGTAGCGAAGAATCGTTTAAATCGGTTGGATTTTGCTTCATTAAATTATCTTTTCTTTCCCACTGATTTAATTTAAAAGATTGATCATCTGGCCATTCATCCAGTTCGTCTGCATTGTTTCTCCTCCGTTCAATCTGAGGCGGTAAGGCTTTCGGAGCTCTCAAGGAAATAGCACTTAAGGGTCTTTTTGTATTGTTTGTGCTTTCTTGAATCAGTTCATCATCAAAGTCTTCATTATCTAACCAATCGTCATCATCCTCAAAAAACCAATCAATTTTCTCTTCCATCCAACGACCAACTTTTTCAAAATTTGCTGAAGTCTCTTTATCTTGCCACCCTCCCCTTCTTTGACCGGGGCGATTACCTGCAACACCATCTACAACCTGTTTTCCAGTTTGTAGCCATTTATCCATTCTGCGATCAAGGGGTGCTCGAGATCGCTGACGATTTTGATTACGATTGTTATATGAGCTCATCTAATAAATTTAACGCTTTCAAACCAACAAATGAATCTCCGTAAAGATGAAAATATTCAGTAATTCAAATAAAAATCATTAAAAAAATTATTTATTGTCTGTAGAAAAAGGTTGAAATTCAAGTACGCATTTTTGATCCCATCGACCTCCAAAATAATTATTACAACAACTACGGCAAGCAGCGCTTTTAACAATCCGACGATAACTAAAACTTCTTTTACATAAAGGACAAGTTGCCACCCATTTAGGGATTTGTTTTGAAATTGGGAACGAGTGTCGGACTGTGACTTTAAAATCAGTTTGAGAGGAATTGATCTCTGCCATACGTTTATGAAAATTAGGCCCATGTGCCTCTTCAACTTTCAGAACAAGATCAATCCAAGCGTGAATCATTTCGTGGCACAAGGTACTAGCCAAAGCCTTTTGGGGAAGATTCTCTAAAACTGGTCTAGACAAAATTATTTCACTAGCTTTAACTCCGAAGAAATTCGTTTTCCGTCTATACATCCCAGCCGTAGTGCGCATGCGACCATCACTCCAACGAACAGAAACTTTGGGAACTCCTTTCTCGAACAAAGAGTTCTGAAAATATTGTCTGTTTAATTTAAGAAATAATGGTAAGACAGGTATTAAAGACATTGATGCAGAGAACTCATTAGCATTATTATTTCGATAACATTCTGTCTGACTATGAATAACAAACAAGCTAATCTCATAGCCAATAAGTCAGAATCTTTAATTAAACGGAATTAAAAAAATGGATAGTTCTCTTATCAAAGCAATTGGATTAAAAGCTCTCCTAGTTGGAGTTGGCGCACTTCTCCTTTTTTGGATTTTTAACGCAATTAAACTCGTTATAAGCGCTAGAGGCATTAATCCTTTGGTGAAAAAGTTTTTTGATCAGATTG
>QCEW01000044.1 GCA_003280445.1 Prochlorococcus sp. AG-363-A03
TTGTTTTTAGGAATTACTTATTAGTAGTTATTGGTTTAGAAAATTCCAGGAATGATTTGACCTGTTGTTGCGTATGCACCGAAGGCTGCAACGAAGCCAAGCATTGCTGCCCAACCGTTAAACTTTTCTGCTTCTGGAGTCATGATGAAATCCGAGATGTGTATGTGAATAAATGTAAACCAATTGTTAATCTACGTAAAGCCCCAAAAGTACGGCTTGCCTCATGAATGTGGAATTCAGACGCAACGGATACAAAAACCATAGTTAATGCAGTCAATTTGTCTACATAAGACAAGAGTCAAACCAAGGCGATTTTCTCTCACAAGAACAAATGACTAAGAAAAAGTGTGACACTAGTGTCTCATAGCGTATTAGAAATATTTTCTCTTATCAGATCTCAGTTATAAAAAAAGTCAATTTCTTTAGCATTTAATCCATCCCAACCAGCATTGATTAATCGTGTATTTAGAGTGTCTTGGTCAAAATGTTTGGACCCAGTTTTAACAATACGGTTTCGCATTGATTTCTTAACTCCACTTCGTTTACGCGCATTTTCTTTATCCATGACATCCCTGTAGAGGGTCAGCATTTCTGATGGGATAGGACTTCCATCTAGATCTAAGCCAGCTTGGATAGCATTATCAATTGCATCTGGGCCAGAGAACTCCACAAGGAAAAAGCGTAATGGATTTATTCTCCTATCGCATCTACCGAATTTCTGGAATTCTTAGTAGAAAGAAAAAAAGTTGTGTAAATTTTACTTTATGCGATAAATAACTGAAAGATTATTGGCTGGCATATCGATGACGTTATCAAGATTAAATCCATTTTCAGAAGCAATAACGTTAACGTCTTCTAAGTTGCGAAGCCCCCAGAGCGGGTTTTGTATTTTTAAGGATTGATCAAAATTCAAATTACTTTCTGATGTTTGTTTCTCTTTTCTTAAGAAAGGTCCATAGAGCATCAAAAAATTACTTTGATCTAGATATTTCTTTGATTCTTCAAACAAAGATCTTGTACAACTCCATGGCGAGATATGAATCATATTTATGCACACAATTCCCTTAATTAAAGCCCCAAGTCGATTGGTAATTGACCAAGGACGAATATCTACATCAAGATTAAGAGGTTCAGGCATTTTTGAAAAAAGCCCCTCATGCCTAATCCATGAATTAATACTTTGTCTATGTTCAAATTCGGGATCACTAGTTTGCCAAGTAATTGATGGGAATTTTTTTTGAAAGAAGACTCCGTGTTGTCCACTACCACTAGCTATTTCTAAAAGCCAGCAATTAGGAGAAATATAATTGCTTAAAACTGCGGCGATGGAATCACGATTCCTTGTCGTAGCCGGAAAATCTAGTCGATAGTCGGGATTTATATTAACCATGATTTATCAATAGTTAATAGGACTAAGGAATCAGAATTGTTTGGAAGTTTTTCCTTAGAAAAATCTTTAATAATAAAAATAATCATTATTAGTAAAGGAGCTAGAAATGCGGATGCGGCAACTGCTCCAATAATCCGTCTTGAATTTAATAAGGGCTTTTTAACTAATGGGTCACCGCAGAGACCACAAATCAAAACACCATCACTACTAGTTTTATGAAATTGATAACGAGAAGAGCAGAAAGGGCAATAATATCGGCTCATTCCTGATCTTACAAAAAACAAAATTTATCTATATTAAATATGCCTACCATTATAAAAAGCAAACTAATTTGATTAAATGTAGGACTTAAAGATGAGAGAAGAGATTGAGGTATCAAATCACCTTGTAAGGAATCTTGAGAGAATATCTCCAGACAATTCTATCTTTAATTACAAATCTGGAAGAAATGCCTTCTTATCATTAGGACAAGGAAATATTCGTGAATGGTTGGAGATATTTCTTCCGAATACAAGAATAATTTTAGAACCAAAAATCATTGGATCAATCATTGGCATTCAATATATCAATGGAGAATTAAACAAGGTCATAAATAAAAATAGTCAAGACATTACAGAAAGTGTAAGGTCTCTTAAAACTATTCCTAAAAGCCTAGCGATTAAAAACAGACTAGAAATACAAGGAGTTCTTTACGACAATAAAAATTTCTCAACTAGAAAAAATGAAACTGAATTTATAGATATTCTAAATTTTATATCAAAGTCTAAAAGACTTAAATTCTGCGCTTTTCAAATATGTCAATGCAATATTAATCATTTTCAATCACTTCAGGAATTAAAACATCTAAATTTTGAAATTCCTCAAACTCAATTTACAAACTTCATTTCTGATATCGAAATCTATCTTCAATGTTGGAGAGAGGGTAAGTTATTTACAAGCTATCCAACAAATGGACTAGTATTGAAAATCAATTCAAGAAAATTGCAAAAGTATCTTGGAGAAAATAACCTATCAATACCTTGGGCATACGCCATAAATTAATGATTATTGCTACAACTCAAAAAGCATCAGAAGTAATTGGAGGAGTAGAGATCTTTTCCCCAATGGGATTAACCATCCTAACCATAGGAATACTATTTACAGTAGGTGTACCACTAACAATGATTTTAAGAGGAAAGAAAGATTAAGTTATTTTCACTGACGGTTTATGGAGAATAAAATTGTGAGTAACTAAACAAACAACTACAAAAAAAGGATTTAGATTAAACTCGTTAAAAGCAAGATTTAATGCAAGAAAGATATGAATAAAAATATTAAAATTCTAATTCTTTATATCAACACCTTATTTAAGTATATTCATCCAAAGAAATTTCATTTCAATTTGGTATTGCTATCAGGATTACTCTTGGTACCATTGCAACAAACCAGATCGGAAGAACTTTTTCTAAAATGTGTTGGTAAATATGAAATAAATAGAGGTGCTCTAATCAAACCAGATTGGGAAACGAGCTACCTAACAATTAATCTAGATGGATTAATATCTACTATTTACGATAAAGGAATAAAAAAAGAAGGAAGGACTTTGATTAGACGTAATTCATACACAATAACTCAAAGAGATAATAGAAACAGCGTTAGGAATATCTACAAAATCAATGGAAAGTATGGTACCTACTCAGTTGAATCCCCACAGAGGTATAGAACTTTGATAGGTACTTGTCAAAAAGGAAGAGGTTAAGAAGATTGATTTAAAAATATAAAATACTACTTCAATTATTTTCTAAATCAATTAATTGTCACTTCCTTTACTTTGATCAAGACCTTGCGCTCTGCGGTTTTTGGCAATACCTCCAACCCCAAGCACCAAAAAAATCATATAGAAAAATAAGGTAGAAATAATCGTAATGATTGCAATCGTGGCAATATTCATTAAAAAAATATTGATTTAATTTGTTCTCTAAATCTAACAGGAAGTATCAATGCAACCACTTAAGTAAAGACAACAGTAACGCCGCTGATCAATATGGCAAAGGTAATAATGAAAAAAGGCAGAACCTGAATTTTACTGTTATCCATAGAACTCAATTTTTTCATACAGTAATAAAATCACAAAGAGGACGAGACGAATAACTACGCAAAAACATTAGTAATAACCGGCCTACAATAATTTTTTTTGTAAAAAGCAATTATTTAAGAAGACTTTAAGTATAAAAATTATTAGCTAGAATTTAAAAATGCTTTTAATCTTAAGTTGATATGTGGGTAAGCATAGATCTTTGCTTAGTACCAATAGGGGTAGGTGTCTCATTATCTCCATACATAAAGGCGTGCTTATCAATTATTGAGGAACATAAGCTTGAGTATGAACTGGGTCCAAATGGAACTGCAATTGAAGGGGAGTGGGATCAAGTTTTTGAATGCGTAAAGAAATGCCATGAGGCAGTTCATAGCAAAGGTGCTCCACGTGTTTATACAACATTGAAAGTAAATACACGTACAGATAAGAAGCAATTATTTAAAGAAAAAGTGGAAAGTGTAAGAGGCTTATAGCAAAAGAATTTAAAAGCATTAAGAAAAAGTTTAAAACCCTAAAACAAAAGAAAGATCCAAACAATTACGCATGCATACTCATAGAAGTACTGATATAAAAGAAATACCAGCACGGTAATTAATGACTATCTTTGCTCGTTTAAGCAGATCAGAAGTTATTCACGGAAGAGTGGCTATGTTTATCGTTGCTATCTGGTTATTCACAAACTATCTAATTCGTTAAGAATGGCTAACCCTATTAAAACTTGGTTTTTTGAATTAATCGAAGATGCGATAGGCAGTAAAGCCATGAAGCAATTTAAGGAAGAAGAAGAAGGAAAAAAAAAGAATTCCGAATCAAATGATGAGCCCAAACAAAATTAGGTGTTAAAGACTCCTAGTTATATAGCTAACCAAGAATCAATCCCATTCAGCCGCAACGGCTCTTAAACCACTAGCAATGATTTCGTTAGGGCAATTAGTATCTTCCTTTAAGGCCTTAGCTGCAAGATGAACGTTCTCCCAAAATACTGACACTGCACCAGTCTTTTGATCATCAGAGAATTTAAAATCCTCAAAAGCTTTTGGCATTTTCCTATTTTTTTTAAGTTCTAGCAAAAAATTCATTCATCAACTTTAATCTTCACTGCTTCAATGTAATTATCTTTTTTATTATCTAAAAATAGCTTCCTTGTGATTAAAACTGCCATGGTCATTAAAAATATAAAGCCAACACTTTGAACAAAATCTATATAGGTTGCCAAAAAATGAGTCATTGGGAACTTGATTTTTTCAAATGTATAGGAAAAAAATCAAAAGACAAATTCAACAACACAAAAGCAATAAATAGTAACTTAATGATCTGTTGAAGCCAAATAGCTATCACCCAACAAGGTACCAGTACCTAAATCAAAAACATTATCCAAATTAGATAACAACTCTTTTAGTTCTTCTCCACTGATTCTTTTAATTTCTTGGTAAGTTTCTTTAGACATCGAAAAAATAAAATCAGATGCAAATTTAACCACTCCCAATCAGTCTCAGAGACCGTAAAGACCGATAGGGGTAATTGCCTTTCGGCATACTTCAATAAAAAGAAATTATGACAATAATTAGTTTGCTTATATTAAAACATCT
>QCEW01000045.1 GCA_003280445.1 Prochlorococcus sp. AG-363-A03
GCTAGGTGGCTTTGTGGTCAATGTTGGATCAAAGGTCATTGATGCCAGCATCGCAGGGCAGGTCAGGCGACTTGGTCTTGCTTTGGCCAAGGTCAGTTAATTCTCTACTGACTTTCTTCCCTTCTTACTCCCTTTCATCTTCCCCAACTTAAGTTAATCCCATGGTTTCTATACGTCCCGACGAGATCAGTTCAATCCTTAAACAGCAGATTGCTGATTACGATAAATCAGTGTCTGTGAGTAATGTAGGTACTGTTTTACAAATTGGTGATGGTATCGCAAGAGTTTATGGCCTTGAAAAGGTTATGGCAGGTGAATTAGTTGAATTCGAAGATGGAACAGAAGGAATTGCTTTAAACCTTGAGGATGACAATGTTGGTGTCGTCTTGATGGGTGAAGCTTTAGGAGTACAAGAGGGAAGCACAGTTAAAGCAACTGGAAAGATTGCTTCTGTCCCAGTTGGTGAGGCAATGCTTGGAAGAGTTGTTAATCCTCTTGGACAGCAAATTGATGGAAAAGGAGAGATGGCGACAACCGACTCAAGATTAATTGAGTCAATAGCTCCTGGAATTATTAAGAGGAAGTCAGTACATGAGCCTATGCAAACTGGAATCACATCTATTGATGCGATGATTCCTATTGGAAGAGGTCAGAGAGAGTTGATTATTGGAGATCGTCAAACAGGGAAAACTGCAATAGCAATCGATACAATCATCAATCAAAAAGGACAAGATGTTGTTTGTGTTTATGTGGCAGTTGGTCAAAAACAAGCATCAGTGGCAAATGTAGTTGAAGTTCTTAAAGAAAAAGGAGCTTTGGATTACACGATTATTGTTAATGCAGGAGCATCTGAAGCTGCAGCTTTGCAATATTTAGCCCCTTATACAGGTGCAGCAATAGCTGAGCACTTTATGTATCAAGGTAAGGCAACACTAGTTATTTATGACGACTTAACCAAGCAAGCTCAGGCTTATAGGCAAATGTCATTGCTTTTACGTCGTCCACCCGGTCGTGAAGCATATCCAGGAGATGTTTTTTATTGCCATAGTCGTTTACTTGAGAGGGCTGCAAAACTTTCTGATGCTATGGGTGCAGGATCAATGACTTCCTTGCCTATTATTGAAACGCAAGCTGGTGACGTTTCTGCTTACATACCAACCAACGTTATTTCAATTACTGATGGTCAGATTTTCTTGAGCTCTGATCTATTCAACTCTGGATTAAGACCTGCAATCAACGTTGGTATATCAGTTAGCCGAGTAGGAGGAGCGGCCCAAACGAAAGCCATAAAGAAAATTGCCGGCACGTTAAAACTTGAACTAGCTCAGTTTGATGAACTTGCGGCGTTTTCTCAATTTGCTTCAGATCTTGATGAGGCTACCCAAAAGCAATTAGGTAGAGGGAAAAGGCTAAGAGAACTTCTTAAGCAACCTCAATTTGATCCTCTGAATTTAGCTGAACAAGTAGCTATTGTTTATGCAGGTGTTAAAGGTTTGATTGATGAGGTACCTGAGGAGGCAGTCACAAAATTTGCTCGTGAATTGCGTGATTACCTGAAAACAAATAAGGCTGATTTCATTAAGAATGTTCTCTCTGAAAAAGTATTAAGTGAAGCATCTGAATCAACTCTTAAAGACGCTATAAACGAGGTTAAATCCTCCATGCTTGCGGCTTAAACACAAAGTCTACCTAAGAGAGACAATTATTACCTATGGCTAACCTCAAGGATATAAGAGACAGAATTGTATCTGTCAAAAACACCAGAAAAATCACAGAAGCAATGAGACTCGTTGCTGCTGCGAAAGTTCGAAGAGCTCAGGATCAGGTCCTACGGAGTAGACCTTTTGCTGATCGATTGGCAAGAGTTTTAGAAAATATACAATCAAGAATGCAGTTTGAAGCTGCTGATTCTCCTCTACTAAATAGGCGTGAAGTTAAGACAATTACTCTCTTAGCTGTCACTGGTGATAGAGGTTTATGCGGAGGTTATAATGCAAATATCATTAAACGAACAGAGAAACGCTATGCCGAATTAAAAGATCAAGGATATTCTCCTGATCTAGTGTTAATTGGCAAGAAAGCAATAGGTTATTTTGAAAATAGATCTAGTCTTTATAAGATCAGAGCTACTTTTAAAGAATTAGAACAAGTTCCTACCTCTGAAGATGCTGGCTCTATTACGAGTGAAGTATTAGCTGAATTTCTTTCTGAAAGTACTGATAGAGTAGAGGTGATTTTTACTAAGTTTGTAAGCTTGGTCAGTTGTAATCCAACAATACAAACTCTTTTACCTTTAGATCCTCAAGGAATAGCAGACTCAGAAGATGAAATCTTTAGATTAACTACTAAAGATAGTAAGTTAATTATTGAGAAAGATTCTGCTCCATCTAATGAAGAGCCGAAATTACCATCAGATATTGTGTTTGAACAAAGTCCTGATCAACTTTTGAATGCTCTTTTACCTCTTTATTTACAGAATCAATTACTACGTGCATTGCAGGAGTCTGCTGCTTCAGAGTTGGCAAGTAGAATGACTGCAATGAATAACGCTAGTGATAATGCTAAGGAATTGGCTAAGAGCCTTACTATTGACTATAACAAGGCTAGGCAAGCAGCAATAACACAAGAAATTTTAGAAGTTGTTGGTGGTGCTGCAGCGTAGTTTCTTTTATTGTCTTTAACTTTGCGAAATCTCGAAGTATAAGTAATTGAAAAAGTGAATCTTGAATTTGTAGAATTAGACTTTGAATGGCCTCCTGAATTAAGTGTATTTGACTTGAAGAATCATATTTTATCTAAGCTAACTGATTATGGTGAACCACTTAGGTGGGCCATTACTTCACTGACTACTCATTCTGAAAAACGAATCCAGGTAATATCGGTCGAAGTTATTTTGATTATTAATCAAGATAATGGGAAAGGTATCAATTCTGAATTGAATTCTTTATGACTATTACTGATCCTTTGCCAACATTATTGATTATTCCTACAGGCATAGGGTGCAGTGTCGGTGGATATGCAGGTGATGCAATTCCTGCTGCAAGATTATTGGCCTCTGCTAGTGAATGTTTAATAACTCATCCCAATGTAATGAATGGTGGCTCTTTATATTGGCCAGATTCTTGTATCCAATATGTAGAAGGGTATAGTTTAAATCTTTTTGCCGCTGGCGAAGTGTTTCTTAAACCAGTAAGACAACAAAAAGTAGGTTTGCTATTAGATGCTGGCTTAGAGTCTGATTTAAAGAAAAGGCATTTACAAGTTGCTGATGGCTGTGTCGCAAGTTTGGGGTTGAATATTGGCCCTGTAATTACCACTGAAAGAGCCATTCAAATTAATCTAAAAAAAGGTTTAAGTGGCTCGAGTTGGGGGAATATCGAAGAACCAGATGTTCTGTTAAGAGCTGCTGAAAAACTTAAGAAAGCAGGTGCAACCGCAATTGCTGTAGTAACTCGCTTCCCTGATGATAGTAATGGATTAGAGACTCAACTTTATCGACAGGGGAATGGTGTAGATATTATTGCGGGGGTCGAAGCTGTAATAAGTCATTTTCTTGTAAAACATTTATTGATTCCATGTGCACATGCGCCTGGGTTAACCCCCTTACCAATTGATTATGATCTAGATCCTCGAACTTCGGGAGAGGAAATAGGATATACATTTTTACAAAGTGTTTTAGTTGGTCTTAGTCGTGCTCCTGATTTGATCTGTAAGTCAGCAATGAAAAGCAATAAAAATACGTTTTTACAGGTGAAAAATTTATTAAGTAATAGGGATTTAGGCGCCGTTGTTGTGCCACAAGGCGCATTAGGTGGCGAAGCAGTTTTATCTTGTATCGAAAGATTTATTCCTTTGATAGTAGTCTCTAATAAAGGAGTATTAAATGTTAGCTCTACAAAGATGAGACTAGATTGTTTAGGTGGTGAACAAAATAATAATATCTTATGTGCTGCAAATTATTTAGAGGCTGCAGGGTTAATAACAGCTTTACGTCATGGGATTAATATTAAGTCTCTGCAAAGACCAATTGATTGCTTAAAGGAATTGCATGACATATAGAATTCTACTTAAAGATTTCTTTTGAGGCTATTGGCTTTTTCCACCCACTTCCAAAAGCTTGATTACTAATTTTCAATAAAGGAGGTGCTTGATAACGTTTGAATTCAGCATTCTTTAATAAGTTGGCTATTTTATAAACAATTTTTTTATCAAATCCTTTTTCTATTAGAACTTCAGTTGGCAAGTGCTCTTCAATCAGTCCTTTTAGTATTGGATCAAGGATAAAATAATCCGGCAAAAAGTCGCTATCTAATTGTTCAGGTCGTAATTCGGCACTTGGAGGTTTGTTTCTTATTGCAGAGCCTATAATTTCTCCTGTTTCAGGGAGAGGGAAATCATTTCTACATCTGGATGACGACTCACTATCTATCCAATTACATAGATCAAATACATTTGTCTTAAAAAGATCTCCAATTACAGACAAGCCTCCGTTCATGTCACCGTAAAGCGTGCAATATCCTACAGCTAGTTCTGATTTGTTACCTGTAGATAGAAGCAAATGTTTTTTTTGATTTGCTAGAGCCATCAATATTGTTCCTCTAATACGAGATTGTAGATTTTCAGCTGTGATACCGGTTGGTATGCCCCATGTTGAATTGGATAAAACATCGTTAAAACTATTCATGACATCTGAGATAGGGATCTTCTGATGA
>QCEW01000046.1 GCA_003280445.1 Prochlorococcus sp. AG-363-A03
CTCTTAAAGCAAATGGCACTGAGAATGTTTTTACTTCAGTCACTTTCTTTTTTCCTTGCTCTTTATCGCTAGATCCCATTATTTTCTACGAACTTATGATTTTATTAATTCTACTACTTATTATATTGCCATTTAATACTCTTACTGAGATTATTTTTTAATTTATAGATTTAGATAAAAGATTGCTTGCTTGATAAAAAGAGCTGTTTTCCCAATCAAATACTTGATTGAAGTCATCTAAATTAGTTATAATCTTTAACCCATAGTCAAAGGTTTGTTCAAACTTTTCTATTGGAACTCTCTCTAATATTTCGGGCAAGCGAAGTATTCTGTTTTTATAGAATAACTTTCCTAATAATGATCTACATTTTTGATCTTTAACTTTTTATAGGTTTATCTTCTTTTCAGATAAATCTACTATCACACAAGCTTCAAGTAATAGCAATGAGTTTTCTTCTTTATTCTCTTTTATTAGAGAATTGTTCTTAATTAACATTTTAAGTCCGTGTAGGTATTTGTGTGGGGAAATATTGGTTATTTCTGCTTCACTCTTCCGTTCCCTTCCGCTGCCGTTCTTTGTGGTTCTACGCTAACGGACTCCCTCTTCGTTTTTCATTAGATTCAAACGCATTCAGACGAGTTCATAATCACTCAAGTCTACTGAAATGACTAAGTTAAGTGGTTCATTGAGAACCAGATGGATTCATGCTAACTCAAACACGTGTTGTTGGTATTGTTGTTGGTAAATGGACGATTTTGAAATATTGCTGGTTCAATCAAGTTCTCATAGGGTCTCTGGGGTTCAAACGAAAGTTCTCCCTCTCCGTTCTTAATTATCTTCAGAGCGTTTCAGGCGTTCCCAGAAAAAACAAGAATACATTCATAGTAATGGTTTTAAAAGTTTAAGAGTTTCAAGCGTTCCCTTAGTGTGCCATACAGAACGAAAAGTGCGAGGGGGATTTTTGCTGCGTCTGAGGGGGATTGAAGTTTCTTGGGTGGATATGTGTGGTCTGCTTATTACTTAAGGCATTAAAAAAACCACCTATCAAGCAAGTGCTTTTACTCCAAGAGGAATAGGATACCCTGTTTTATTTATTTATTTATTATTAATATCATTTTATAGAAAAGTTATTTCGGAAATGTTAGCCAGCCTGTAATTATATATTTAACACCTGTTTTTAATACATTACCTTTGTGAGAATGTGTCCATTCAGCTGGCCAAATTAAAGTCAAACCTTTTGTAGGTTGAATATCTAGATCATAATGATTGAAATAGGTGGAACCACCATCTTCTACATCATTTAAATAGGTCATAAAGGCAAATAGTCTATGAAGAGTGCTTAAGCCAGACCTTTCACAATGTATTTTTTGAAAGTGTTGTCCAGGCTCATACTTTCCAATATTAAAACCACCTATACCTAAATCATTTACTATTCCTGATAAAAATGGCCATTGAATATTGTAGTCTTTATAGCATTCAAATAAAGATTGAAAGTATATTTTATATATTTCATTTTCTGGAAGGTTCAATTTATGCGGTGTAAGAGTTATATCTCGCCTATCTTTAGTAGCAAGATTCAGCCCTTCACTTGTGACCCCTTGACATTGTTTTTGCTTATTCTTTTCATAGTATGCGACTATCTCATTACATAAGGAATCATCAATTATCCAAGAACCAATAAAGTTGGGAGTAAGTTTTGCTTCGCCTAAATCTGATCTTTTCATTGTTAATTAAAAGACATTCCATTTTTCAGATTAAACTTTATTATTCCTTGTCCCTCTTTAATCTTGATTAGTCCCTCAGCATGATCTCCTTTTTCTAGAAGTATATTTCCAATACCAACCTGGCATTGATTGTAGTCCATTCCAAGCTCGGCAGCTCTTTCGTAGCTGGACATAGCATCGTCTAGGTTTTTAAGATACTTCAATATATTTCCCAGATTGTAATGAGCCTCTGCGTAATTAGGTCTGATTTCAATAGCTTTGCGAGTGGAAAATTCTGCGTCTTGTAAGTTACCAAGATCTTTCAGTATGACCCCTAGATTGTAATGAGCCTCTGCGAAATCAGATTTAATTTCAATCGCTTTGCAATATGAAAATTCTGCTTCTTGTAATTTTCCAAGTTCTTTCAATATGTTTCCCAGATTGGAATGCGCATCTGCATAATCAGGTTTAATTTCAATAGCTTTGCGAGTTGATGTTGCTGCTTCTTTTAAGTTGCCCAGATTTCTCAATATATTTCCCAGATTCGAATGTGCTTCTGCGTAATCAGGTTTAATTTCAATTGCTTTGCGGTATGACAATTCTGCGTCCTGTAGTTTTCCATTATTTTTCAATATGATTCCCAGATTTAAATATGCTTCTGGGAAATCAGGATTGAGTTCGATTGCTTTGCGAGTTGATGTTGCTGCGTCTTGAAGTTGTCCAAGGTCTTTTAAAACTGCTCCAAGATTGAGATGAGCCTGAAAGAAATCAGGCTTGAGTTGAATTGTTTTTCGAAGAGATTGTTCAGCTTCTTGAAGTTTCTTTTGCCCAATTAGGATTGTTCCAAGAAGAAAATGAGAATTAAAGAGATTGGGATTGAGTTCGATTGCTTTGCGAGTTGATGTTGCTGCGTCTTGAAGTTGTCCAAGGTCTTTTAAAACTGCTCCAAGATTGAGATGAGCCTGAAAGAAATCAGGTTTGAGTTGAATTGTTTTTCGAAGAGATTGTTCAGCTTCTTGAAGTTTCTTTTGCCCAATTAGGATTGTTCCAAGAAGAAAATGAGAATTAAAGAGATTGGGATTGAGTTCGATTGCTTTGCGAGTTGATGTTTCTGCGTCTTGTAGTTGTCCTAGCTGAACATAACCATTAGCAAGGTTTCCCCAAGCAGGAGCTAGTTGAGGATCATATTCAGTCGCTTTGATTAATAAAGATAATCCTTCTTGTTTGTTGCCTGTATTGAGTTCAATACTCCCAAGATTAGTTAAGGCTGGAGCGAAAGAAATATTAATGTCTATTGCTTTTTTATAATATTTTTTAGCAGTATTAATATCACCAACAGCTTGATATGTATTACCTAGATCTTTAATTGATTCATAATCATTAGATTGAATATTTAGAGCTTTATTGAAATATAAACGAGCATCATCAATCTTTCTTGTTGCTAAAAAAGATTTTGCGATTAATTTTATAGCTTCTATTGAATTGCTATCAGTAGCTAATATTTTCTTACAGGTATCAATTGTTTCTTGATATTTATTTTTTTGAAAGAGGGATTGAGCTATTTCTATATTTGATTCCAAGTCTAAAATCTTAATATGAGGTTAATATATCAGGTTTTATTTAAGTTCTCAGAGCTTGCTTGTAAAAAGAATTGTTTTCCCAATCAAATACTTGATTGAAGTCGTCTGATTTGGTTATGTCTTTCAACCTATAGTCAAAGGTTTGTTCAAACTCTTCTAATGGAACTTTCTGAAGTTTTAATGAGTTGAAATGCTTCCCGACCCACTTGGCTTTTGGTGGCGGGCATCACAGTAGTACAAATCTATTAATATTTGCAAGTAGGTCAAGATAATTTTTTTGCATTAAAGAAGGGGACGAGATTTTAGTCGTCCCCTTTAAGTTCAGCACTTGTTTATCCGTGTGAACAGTCCGATTCCATTTAACTAACCACTTCCCTGGCCTACGAGAAGACAAGTGCTAGAACTTCAACCCAATTCTAATCAAACAAAATCATTGGAACATGAGAGGGAACACCTGTTTTATGGCTTTAAGAAAGCGACCCTGCTGCTTCACCACAGTTCTCTTGTTGTCACTCAAAGTTTCTCCCTCTCCGTTTTTCATTAAATTCAGACGGATTCAGACGAGTTCATAATCCCTCAACCCTACTGATATGAATGAATTAAGTGGTCTATTGAGAATCAGACGGGCTATGCTAACTCAAACACGTGTTGTTGGTAAACACTTCCTTGTTGTTGGTAAGAATTTAATTACTGCAAGGGATCTCAGGAAATGTGTTCTTGGTTTGTTGGTCCCGTAATGGGGATCTAACATTTTAGGACTCAAATTGATGTGTTTAATTTGATAAACAATTCTTGGTGAAAAGTAATGAATAAGTTTCATATTTACTGGCAGAAGCAACACAGAAATTGGTAAAAGTTTCTAACAAAAACAAACTAAGCAGATACCTTTAAGACGATGTCTAGAAGAGCAAAATCAACAAATCTCAGCATAAGATGACTGACGATTCGGGACGTCAACCAATTTCAAGCAAACGCTTCTTCTGACAGTTTCTACACTCTTGGTTAGATGCCTGCCTTGAGGAATCAATCATAAGTGAGCATATGGAAATTATAGATACACTAAAAAATATAGTTTTTATTTTTAAACTAGATTAATATGCATTGCAACGCTTTCAAGAGAAAAAGAATCTTTGCCAGAACAAGAA
>QCEW01000047.1 GCA_003280445.1 Prochlorococcus sp. AG-363-A03
ATTAGCTGCTTGAGCTGTTTTCGCTTGCACTTTAAATCCAAAAATTTGCTTTATTCAAGCATCCAGATCACAATGATTTTAAAAATATTGGCTGGTTGCAATGAACTAATGCAATAGATTTTTTCCTAAAAATATTTAAATCTTTTGCAATTAATCAAAAAATGAAATGTCAGAGAATCGGCGAAAGAACCCTTCAAATACACCCCCTAAGCAGCCGCGGCAACCCAATAGGCTGAAATGACTTAGATTTATCCTCCCTTCAAAGATTTTTCTTGCCCTTAAACAAAACACGGTTTATATGGCGCACTTAGGAAACGATTTGAACTCCCTGTTCTTCCAATCCCTTGCTCAAAAGCGTTTTAACACTTTTCTGAACTAGTAAAAACTCGCACGATTCAATAATTAATAGAGGTAGTGTTATTCCAATTAAGCGAACATCCCAAGCGGTGAGAGACCTTTTTCATAGAATCCATATCTCCTCACAACAAACTTTAAAAAAATTATGGATATAGTTCAAAATTCTTTATGATAAACAAATGCTATTAATAATTTTGTGTCTTTATCTAATGAAGAACAAAAAAAAGATGCTCAAAGAAAAAATAAATTAAATACAACTCCTATTCCTTTTATATTAGAAGGAATAAACAAAAATAATACTAATAATTTATCTAGACTCTCAAAAGAAAAGATAATACAAGAAGCATTCGAATTTCACACACAAGGAAATATTTCACAAGCATCCAAATATTATCAATTCTGCGTTGATCAAGGTTTTAATGATCATAGAATTTTTTCTAATTATGGAATAATTTTAAAAAATCTCGGCAAATTACAGGAAGCAGAATTTTTACTCAGAAAAGCAATTAAAATCAAACCTGATTACGCTATTGCGCATTCTAATCTGGGAAACATACTGAATGATCTTGGCAAATTACAGGAAGCAGAATTATCACAGCGCAAAGCAATTGAACTGAATCCTGGTTTCGCAAAAGCACATTCCAATCTTGGAGTCGTATTGAAAGATCTTGGCAAGTTTAAAGAGGCAGAATTATCACAACGTAAAGCAATTGAACTAAATCCTAATTTTGCAAAGGCTCATTCAAATCTTGGAGAAGTATTGAAAGGTCTTGGCAGATTAAAAGAGGCAGAATTATCACATCGCAAAGCAATTGAACTGAATCCTGACTTGGCAGAGGCGCATTACAATCTGGGAACCGTATTGAGTGATCTTGGGAAACGTGAGGAAGCAATGAGAAATTGGATAAAAGCTACTGAAATAAAGCCTAAAGATGAGAAATTGATTATAGATTTAGCTCATAATTTATGTTATAGAGGAAAATATGAGTTGGCCTTAAAATATCTAAGTAAAAATGAATCCAAATCTGTTCAAAGTTTATCTCTTGGTTGTTTACTATCTCTTAATAGAGAAAACGAATTTAATGAAAAATATAAAGAACTATCTGAGAAGAACACTTGCAATGCAAATATTGGAGGGATCGCAGAGCATGCCAATATTATTTACAGGAAGAAATACGAATCCCCTTTCTGCAATGAAGCAATTAAGTATGTATTTAAAGAAAAAATTACTGAGGAATCTTTCTCAACACATCACTTAAATGAACTCATTTCTTATAATAAAATAAGTAAAAAGGAACATCGAGATCAAGGCCTTCTTACAAATGGCATTCAAACTTCAGGAAATTTATTTTTTTTAGACTATCCGTTTATCAAAGAAATAAAAAAAGCTTTAGAAATCAAGATTGAAAAATACAAGCAAAAATTCAAATATAGTGGTCAAGGTTTTATAAATAATTGGCCCGAAAATTATGAACTTAGGTCATGGATGATTAGCATGAAAACTGGTGGATTTCTGAAGAGCCACAATCATGAGTATGGATGGATTACTGGAAGCTTTTACCTCCAGATTCCAAAATATAATAATAATAATAATAATTCAGGCAATATAGCCTTTAGCTATCAAGGTCCTAGGTATCCAAGCAAAGATCAAGATTTTAAGTTAACTATTAAGAAAATAGAAACCAGAGATATTTGTATATTCCCTTCTTCTTTATTTCACCATACGATTCCATTTGAAAGTTCAGAAGAACGTGTATGTTTTGTTTTTGATTTGGTACAGAAATAACAAGATTACTTTCCTTTTATAATTACTCAATCCCAAAATATTCCCCATACACAGCTCCTCAAATAGACCAAAATAGCTGGGATATTGCCTCCTTACAAAGATTTCTGTTACACCTATACATCGAACAGTCTGTAATTTGAATTCTTCTAATCCCTTACTAATAATCCATTATTTCAGTTTACTGAACTTATACGAACTTACATGAACCAATAAAGAACGGAGAGGAAGTAATTCCGATTAGAGAAAAAACGGGACTGAATGGGTGGGAATAGTTGTTGAGGGGACAGCCGAAAATACCCCTCAAAATCCCCATCATTAGAAAGATGTTAATTAAGAGCACTAATTACCCAACCCTGACCAAAGAGAATAAAGAGATGAATTATTGCTATGGCTTAAAATTTGTGCTGTAATATGTTTATTCAAAACGGAAGATATAACTTTAAAAGGTTAATTATTGATTAGTAAAGGATTAATCAAACGCCAAAAAAAACCGGAGCTTCTATTATAAAAATAGAGTATAGATTACTTCGATTTCCTGAAGTAATTGAATTAACAGATTTATCTAAAACAACGATTGACCGCTTAATGGCATTAGCAAGATTTCCTCAAAATATTAAATCTGCAAGTAATTGCATTACTTTGATTACTGCTAAAATCTATCCATTTATTGCACAGAAAATCAATTTGAGCAAGGGATAGTAATGGAAAAAATTGATTACAACTTCTCTCTTTATAATAGGATTCTTGTGAAGATTAATCTCTAATAATGGAGGAGAGAGAAGAACTTAAAAATATTATTAAAAACTTGTATCAACAAATCAGCTACAAAGATTTTTATCATGAAAAATAAACTTAATTACAAAGAAATAGATGGTATTAATCCCTATAATAAAAAACAGAAGAAAGTATTAGGGGAAGTGTTGATCTTATGTATTTCTCCCCTAAAACCCAAGGAACTGGAGGGAAAAAATACTTTATAGGGCAAGACAGAGTTCCCAACAGTAAAAATCCTAAGTATTACCAAATTGGATAACTTCAATCAAGTAGTTGATTGGGAAAACAGTTCGTTTTATCAAATAACTAATCAATCATCTAGCTTTATTAGTTAAGTATCAATAATCTCAGAAGGAAGTTCAAATAGCACTGATAGTTAGTAGTAGAATTAATTCATACGGAAGTTCTTAGAAGATAATGGAATCTATTGATAAAGATCAAGGGAAAAAGAAGATCACTGAAGTGAAAACATTCACAGTTCCATTTGCTTTAGGAGAAATAAAAGAGAGTATTTCTATTTCCACTAACACTCCATCTAACCCTTCTAAAGAAGAAATAATCAATCAAGCATTTAAGTTTCATTCAGAAGGAAACATTTCAGAAGCAGCAAAATTTTATCAATATTTCATAAATCAAGGTTTTAAAGATCACAGAGTTTTTTCTAATTATGGAATCATCTTACAAAGCCTAGAAAAATTTCAAGAAGCAGAATTGTCATATCGAAAAGCGATTGAAATTAAACCTGATTACGAAAAAGCGCATTCCAATCTGGGACTCTTATTAAATGATCTAGGCAAATTAAAAGACGCAGAATTATCATATCGAAAAGCGATTGAAATTAAACCTGATTACGCAGAAGCATATTCAAATCTTGGAAACATATT
Source organism: Prochlorococcus sp. AG-363-A03 (assembly GCA_003280445.1). Taxonomy (GTDB): domain Bacteria; phylum Cyanobacteriota; class Cyanobacteriia; order PCC-6307; family Cyanobiaceae; genus Prochlorococcus_B. The sequence goes on from QCEW01000047.1 coordinate 3,802, forward strand.
GCTAGATCTTGGTAATTCACAAGAAGCAGAATTATCTATACGCAAAGCAATTGAAATTAAACCTGATTATGAAGAGGCTCATTCCAATCTGGGTAATGTATTGACTAATCTTGGCAAATTAAAAGACGCAGAATTGTCATACCGCAAAGCAATTGACATCAAACCTGATTACGCAGAGGCTCATTACAATCTGGGAGTCTTATTGAATGAACTAGGCAAATTACAAGACGCAGAAATCTCATATCTCAAAACAATTGAAATTAACCCTGATTTCGCAAAGGCGCATTCAAATCTGGGAGTTTTATTAAATGATCTAGGCAAATTAAAAGACGCAGAATTGTCATACCGCAAAGCAATTGAAATTAAACCTGATTACGAAGAGGCTCATTACAATCTGGGGAGCATTTTGAGAAATCTTGGCAAATTAAAAGACGCAGAATTGTCATATCGCAAAGCAATTGCAATTAAGCCTGATTACTCAATGGCGCATTACAATCTTGGCATGGTATTGAAAGATCTTAAGAACCTAAACGATGCTATGTCCAGCTA
>QCEW01000048.1 GCA_003280445.1 Prochlorococcus sp. AG-363-A03
AATGCATCTCTAAGAGCGATAGAAGTATGTGTATAAGCGCCTGCATTAATTAATATCCCGTCAATAGAACCAACACTGTTTTGAATGCAATCAATCATCTCGCCTTCTGAATTACTCTGAAAGAATTTGAGCTTTGCATCAAGTTCACTAGCTAAGATTAATAACTCTTCTTGAATGTCTTCTAACGTTTGCGATCCGTAGATAGATGGTTCCCTTTTCCCAACAAGATTCAAATTCGGACCGTTGATAAGTAAAAGATCCATATTCCTTGCAAATTAAACATCTTTAATGATCGTATCGATACCAACCTCAAAGGACCAACAAATTCGAGAAAAGTGGCGCCATTTACTGTTAATCTCATCAAGTGGATCGGGTCGGTGCCCGAGTGGTTAATGGGGGCGGACTGTAAATCCGCTGGCTACGCCTACGTTGGTTCAAATCCAACCCGGCCCATCTTTCCACAAGCCCTTGTAGCTCAGCGGTAGAGCACTCCCTTGGTAAGGGAGAGGTCTCGGGTTCAAGTCCCGACGAGGGCATCGTCGGAGGGACATCAAAGAGATTTAATCGCAATCAAGAGACCTCAAGAGGTCTCTTTTTTAATGCCAAGTCATTGCAATCAGTGGGAAGTTCCGATAGGAGACCATCAGGGAATATCAGAATACACCGAAAATTCAAAATCAAAGTTCCCTAAAAGTTCCTCAGAAATATCCAAAAGTTCCCCAAGAATTTCTAAGCAAACTCAGGATTAGATTGGATAAAAGTCTGAAGAATTAACCAATGAAAAAATATTTTCTTCCCTTAATCGTTGTCGCAAGTTGTCTGGGAACTTCTGCTTCTGCTCAAGTTTTCAGAGGAGGAGGTTCTAGTGGCACTGCCTGTCCATCTGGAAGTCAATACAAAGGAAATGGATTTTGCAGTTCATCTGACGGAAAACAATTCTTCCGGGGTGGTGGGAACAGTGGAACTGCTTGTCCATCTGGAAGTCAATACAAAGGAAATGGATTCTGCAAATCAAACGATTACAAACAATTCTTCCGTGGCGGTGGATCTAGCGGAACATCTTGCCCTTCTGGAACTCAATACAAGGGAAATGGTTTCTGCAAAAGCAATTAAACATAAAAAATCCTCCTGATTTAGGAGGATTCAACGAAGAAATTGAAGGTCAGGAATGTCTCTTTTCCGTCTTAATTCATCACTGAAAACATGATCTATTGGTATTTATTTCCCAGATAAATGGGATAAGTGAATATTTCATCCCAAGATTTATACAGTGCTTTTCTTGCTTGTAATGCTGCCAATTCCAACTGATAAGTGACCTTCAGTTCCTTCTGATTCAAAAGAGCAATAAAGAATTAAAAGAAATGTTGATCGGTGTAGAAAAAATTTCCAAACTGAACAAAACGCAATTAGTTGATCTATTACTTCAGTATTCTGAGATCCTTAATCCGCTACAACTGAGCAGGGCGGTTTATTTGTACCTTCTTTAAAGTGCACTGATAATATTCTCTACCTCAAGTTATTTTTGGTCTACTGATTTAAATACACCAGTAGTTTAGATGTAGATATCAAATACAATCCTTTCTGGTAGTGAAGACAATATCTAATTAGGAATATTTTTTGTTTTGTCGATTTTCTTAGAAGATGTACTTAATTTTTGCCAGTTTTATAACTTGGTTTTATGAAGTTATGTTTTGATATTTATCAGTTAAAGTAAGAATTTCAATAGCAGGTCTCAGCATTTCTTTGTAATTCTTCCATACACCAATAGATTTTGAATGAATTTGGGAACGGACTTGAACACTACTTGCGGTTAAAACTGAGCGAGGATTGAGATGAGGTGAGAGATATATATCGTCCCACTTCCAACCTAACCAAGTGATTATAGATTTTATTTCTTGGTTGGGATTGCTCACTAATGAGTCATAATTTAAGTCATATATTTTTGCTCTAAATATATTCTTATATTTACACATTATTTCCTCCTGATCTAAATAAACTCTTGTGCAATCAACCAAAGAAGAAGCATATTCATTTCCTCTAGCAAAATGAGCACGAAAAATTGATAAAATATTATCTAAAGGATTTCGAAAGCAATGAATTATTTTTGCGTTTGGTATATGTTGAGCAATAACTCCTGCATATTGATAATTATATAACCATTTATTGGTTGTGATCTTCAATTCCGTCTTATTATTTAATTTTTTCCAATATAATTCAGCTAGATTTAAATCTTGCTTAGACTTCTTATACTCTAGATATGATTCCTCTAGAATATTAGTTTCACCTAGATCATATACCTCATTGCTCATACTAAGAATGGATTCTAATAATGTTGAACCACTTCGAGGCATTCCTACAATAAAAATACTCTCAGAAGAAGTTTTTAGTTCTTTTTTATTGATTTCTTTTTTATTAGATTCAATAAGTAATGCCTTAGAATAATTTAACAATCGATTAGGGTGAGATGGATTGATCTCAAGTTTTAATTTATTCGCCAATTGAAGATATAGAGAACTTTCTTTATAATTTTTGTCCTTATGAAGGATATTTGCTCTCGCGAAGTAAATAAAAATTTTGTCTTTATTTGATTTTTTATTTAAGATACTTTCAGAGAAAAGTTGTTCACTCCATCTCAGATTTTTATCAGAATATTTAAGTAAGGATAGTGAATGGTATGCTTTTACATAATTAGGATTGACCTCAATTGCTTTAAGGCAGGACAATTCTGCTTCCTGTAATCTACCAAGATTATTCAATATGTCTCCCAAATTATGATGCGCTTCAGCAAAATCGGGTTTAATTTCTATTGCTTTACGGGTGGATATTTCTGCTGCCTTTAACTTAGAAAGACGTTTCAAGATATTTCCGAGATTGGAATGCGCATCGGCAAAGTCAGGTTTAATTTCTATTGCTTTGCGAGTGGATATTTCTGCATCTTTCAACTTGCCAATATCACTCAATATGTTGCCCAGATTGTTATATGCCTCTGCGAAGTCAGGATTTATTTGAATCGCTTTACAAAATGATAGTTCTGCTTCTTTTAAGTTACCAAGATCGTTCAATATATTTCCCAAATTGTAATGCGAATTAGCAAAATCAGGTTTAATTTCTATTGCTTTGCGAGTGGAAGTTTCTGCATCTTTTAACTTGCCAAGATCACTCAATATGCCTCCCAAATTGTTATGTGCCTCTGCGAAGTCAGGTTTTATTTCTATTGCTTTGCGAGTGGAGGTTTCTGCATCTTTTAACTTACCAAGATCACTCAATATGTTTCCTAAATTGTTATGTGCCTCTGCGAAGTTAGGGTTGATTTGAATCGCTTTGCGAAATGATAATTCTGCTTCTTTTAAGTTATCAAGATCTTTCAAGATGATTCCATAATTCGAAAAAACCCTGTGATCATTAAAGCCTTGCTTTATGGAATATTGGTAATATTTCTCTGCTTCTTTTATGTTCCCTTGTAAATGATACTTAAATGCTTGATTATATATTTGTTCCTTAGAATGTTTAGAAAGAGTATTTGAAGTAATAGTGATGTTTTCTTGATTTTCTCTTAATGTAAATGGAACTGGAAATGTTTTTACTTCAGAAATTTTTCTCTTTCCTCCTCCTTTTTGACTAAAACTATCCATCTTCTCTTATCTTTTCTCACTTGTGGTTCTTCAGATTTTACTACCAAAGGAATGCGGATACTTGAAATTGTTTTTGTCCTGAAGTTACCTTACAACCCACAAAATTATTTCCTAAAAACCAATGAAAAACCCCTTCTGTAATGACAGAGAAGAGGCTTTTTTTATTAGATTTTTAAAAGTTAGGTTTAAACAATTCCTGGAATGATCCAGCCTGTTATTCCGTAGTTAATTACAGCTGCAAAGAAGCCCATCATCGCTAGTCGGCCATTCATTTGCTCTGCTGTTTTCCAGTAATTAGTTTCTTTGTTCATTACACGAAACCTGGAATGATTTGTCCTGTTGTTGCATAAGCACCAACTAGAGCA
>QCEW01000049.1 GCA_003280445.1 Prochlorococcus sp. AG-363-A03
TCACTTCAAAGAGATGCTTTGAGCACCATCTTTGATGTGAACCGTATTAGTAAATCTAGCTGTTTGATCAAGTGTACTAATAACAAGGCTGCTTGTTCTAGTGCAATCTTTTTCAAATTTAACTCCATCAAAAAGCAATCCATCTGTTATTCCACTACCAGCAAAAACAACATTCTCACCTGAGGCAAGTTCATTTGCTTCGTAGATCTTGTCAATATCAGTTATGCCCATTTCATTCAATCTTTTTATATTTCCCTCTTTTGTATAGTCAGCCCATTCTGATGTTTGAGCTATTGCAGGATCATAAACAAGTTGCCCCTGGAAATGCCCCCCAAGTGCTCTCATGGCAGCAGCTGAAATAACTCCTTCAGGAGCAGCACCAATCCCCATCAAACAATGCGTACCAGTACCTTCAAATCCGCATGCTATGGCTGCCTGGACATCTCCATCAGAAATAGGCTGAATCCTCGCACCTGTAGATCTGATTTCGGAAACCAAATTTTTATGCCTGGCTCTATCCATAACAACAATAGTTAAATCACTAATTGCGATACCCAAACAATCACTCAAGATTTTTATATTTTCTGTAGGAGTTTTTCTGATATCAACTTTTCCCTTAGCTGCTGGTGGAGCAGCTAATTTATTCATATAAAAATCTGGAGCATTGAACAACCCACCTCTATCTGAGGCTGCCAAAACAGCCATCGATCCTCGCTGGCTGTTCGCACATAAATTTGTCCCTTCACAAGGATCTACAGCGAAATCAACTCCAGGACCTGTACCTGATCCGACTTCTTCTCCGATATAAAGCATTGGAGCTTCATCTCTTTCTCCCTCTCCAATAACGATTCTTCCTTGCATCTGAATCGTTCCCATTCTCTTTCGCATTGCCTCTACGGCAGCGGCATCAGCCTCATCTTTTTGACCCAAACCAGTCAATTGAGCAGAAGCAATTGCAGCTTGCTCAACTACTTCAAGAATTTCTTGGACGAGAGTACGATCCACTTTTTGCAGCTAGGTAAAGAAATTTAAGCCTTAAGGCAGACAATATTGTAAGTAATTGAGGGCATTGAAAAATGCTCTGAAAAAAGTACTCACAAAAAACTTATTATCTGTTGATAAGCAATAATTACTGTATCAGTGCATGGTCACACTAGAACTTGTGACCATGAATAAATAGAATCTCTGCCAAAAGACAAAAACAATGATCCAATCCATTTCGTCAGCAATTTTTTCTGAACACCGTCCAGTTCAAATAATCCCTTCAGTCTTGCCAGCAGACTGGGCAAATATGGGCCAATGCGTAAAAGACCTTGAAGTAGCAGGTGTAGACAGAATTCAATTTGATGTGATGGATGGGAACTTTGTTCCAAATCTCACATTCGGCCCAGAAATGATTTCAGCATGCAGAAAGTATTGCAAAGTTCCATTTGAGACTCAGTTAATGGTTAGTCAATACAATTGTGAAACAATGCTTGAGGGTTACGTAAAAGCAAGTAAGGGTGCAAACGGAGAACCAGGAGTTGTAATTGCTCATGCTGAAGCTAATGTTCACCTTCATCGAATTCTTGGCAGGATTCGTCAACTTGGAGGATCTCCCTCGGTAGCACTTAACCCTCATACTCCAATGGATATGGTTAAGGATGTACTTGATATGGTTGATCACGTACTAGTAATGACAGTTAACCCTGGATTTGGCGGGCAAGCTTATATTCCAACAATGCTCAACAAAATCACTCAATTGAGAAAAATGATTTTAGAGAATGGATACAACGTAGATATTGAAGTTGATGGAGGAATAAAAGCAGATTGGTCATTATCTCAATGTTGCGCCGCGGGAGCAAATTGTTTCATAGCAGGAAGTGGTATGTTTGCTTATCCAACACTTAAAGAAGGTTGTGATGCACTAAGAAAAGTTGCAAATGACGCACAGAATGGAATAATTGTAGAGAAATAGTTAATGTTAATTAACTATTAAGCATCAAAGAACCAACCATAACTGTGCAAGCCAACCCCAAGAAGGTTGACCCCTATGTAGCAAACAATAATAACGAAAAAGCCTGCTATAGCAACCATTGCAGGCTTTTTGCCTTGCCATCCTCTTGTTAGCCTAGTATGCAAATAAGCCGCATAAACTAACCAACATATCAAAGCCCAAGTCTCTTTAGGGTCCCAACTCCACCAACTACCCCAAGCTTCATTAGCCCAAACAGCACCGCTAATAAGACCAACTGTAAGCAAAAGAAATCCAGCGGTTATTGATCTATAACTTAAAGAATCAAGTTGCTCAGCATTTGTAAATTTCACTGGTTGTATTGAGCTTAAGTTCTCCTTTCTATTATCAAGATAAAACTCAGAACTTTGCCTAAATGAACCAGAGCCAAAGGAGCTATTACGGATATTGAATTGCTTTTTCCCATCAACAAAAAAGACTCCAAAAGACAAAATTGAACCTATTAGTAATGCAGCGTAAGAACTCATAATTACACTGACATGCATTACCAACCAACTAGAACGAAGTGCTGGAACTAAAGGAGCAGAAGATTGTAAATTCTCTGGTAAAAAAAAGCTAGCAAAGCCTATTGAAAGCAATGAGATAGGAGTCGCAACTGCAGAAACGATTGGAGATCGCCACGCCCTTTCGATAAAAAGTTGAGTCAAGGTACAACACCAAGTCAAAAAGCAAAGTGACTCATAGAGATTACTAATTGGGAAATGTCCCGATTGCCACCATCTAAGTATCAATTGACTTGTTAGAAAAAGATTAGATGTTGCTACTAAAAATCTAACTTTGGAGGAATCACTGCTACCTGCAACTGACCAAAATGAAATAGGCAATGCAATTAATAAGGAAAAAAAAGCTCCTAACCCAAGGGAAACGACAGGGTCAAAGGAAAAATTATTTAACAGGAAATCAACCATTAAAAAAAAAGGAACTAAAGGTTATTTGAAAGACCAGATCATTTGCTTGCCCGTTTCAATAAAAAACCTCCCCCTAACATAGACAAAAAGACAGGGGACCAAGCAGCAAAAAAAGGAATTATTATTCCTTTGACTCCAAGAGAACTAAAACTAAAACTCAAAATGTAATAAAAAAGTATCAAAATAATACTTAATCCGAAACTTTGACTTCTACCTCCTCCATTTTTTTGCATCACTCCAAAGCTACAACCAATCAAAGCAAAAACTGAACAAGCGATTGGCAAAGTAAATTTTTCTTGGATTCTTACTTTCATTCTTCTTGCCTCTTTAACATTACCACTACTTTGATATAACTCCAGAGCCGTATTTGCCTCACCAAGATTCATATCATTTGCATCCTTTGGAAGTTGTGCAATATTTGTAAGCTCAGTACCTAATGGATATAAAAAACTCAAGAATCTAGTTCTTGTATTACTTCCATTAGGACTAAGCGTCAATATATCTCCTTCAAAGAATTCCCAATTATTTTTTTCACTATTCCAAATTCCTTTTTTTGCCTTAAGCATTTGAGTAAAACCTAATTTTGAGAAATCAATTACTGTGACATCCAACATTTGTCCATCAATAAATTTCCAGGCATAAAAAAGATGAGTAACTCCTATCTTTTTATAATTAGAATATGGATCTAAAATTTCTCCTTTCTTTGAAAAAATAATATCTTCTCCCTGTTCATTTGTAAAAGATTTACCTAAAGAATTAGCTAATATAATTTCAGCATTTTTATTTGTATTAGGAACAATATTATTATTAAAGATGAAGGTCATATATGACATAAATGCTGATAAGATTAGCCCAGGTAAAATAACTCTATAAATCGATATGCCAATACTTTTTAATGCCTTGATTTCACTATTTTCATTAAGACTTCCGTAAGCTAATAAAGTTGAAAGTAACATTGCCATAGGGAAAGAAATAACAATAAAACTTGGAAGCTTAAGCAATAGAATCTGAATAG
>QCEW01000050.1 GCA_003280445.1 Prochlorococcus sp. AG-363-A03
GCCTCAATTCAGACTTAAACAAGATGTCATTCCAGGCCAACCAACGATTTTAAATTTCACTCCTACAAAAGCAGGTAATTTCCCAATTGTTTGCGCAGAGTTGTGTGGCCCTTATCATGGTGGCATGAGATCAAACGTAATCGTTGATAAACAAGAAGACTTTGATACTTGGCTAAAAGAAAACTCTAAAGAATCAATATAAACCTATGACTATTTCACTCAAACCAAGCGACTCGCCTCCAGAAAAGCTTCAACCAACTGGATGGCTCAAATATCTGAGTTTTAGTCTTGATCACAAAGTCATAGGTCTTCAATATTTAGTTTGTGGTTTCTTATTTTATTTAATTGGAGGATCTTTAGCTGGAGCCATAAGGGTAGAGCTAATCAGTCCCCTCTCAGATTTTATGCCTAGAGAGGTGTACAACCAAGTTCTAACTCTTCACGGCACAATCATGATTTTCTTATGGATCGTGCCTGTAGTAAATGGTGCCTTCGGCAACTATTTAATACCTTTTTATGTTGGTGCTAGGGACATGGCATTTCCAAGACTGAATGCAGTGGCTTTTTGGCTGATACCTCCCTCCGGCTTGATGTTGATAACAAGTTATTTCATAAACGGAGCTGCACAATCTGGATGGACAGCGTATCCACCATTAAGCATTACGACTCCAGCTGCCGGTCAAATTATTTGGATATTAAGTGTATTACTTTTAGGTGGAAGCTCAATTTTTGGTGGTATTAATTTCATCGCCACCATACTCAAGCTAAGGAGACCTGGCCTTAAATTAATGCAATTACCTATGTATTGCTGGGCAATGCTTGGTACAAGTATTCTTGTTGTTTTATCAACTCCAGTCCTGGCTGGCACTTTAATACTTTTAAGCTTTGACATAGTTGCTCATACCGGTTTCTTCAATCCAAGCCTTGGAGGGAATGTAATTGTTTATCAACATCTTTTTTGGTTTTACTCGCATCCTGCTGTTTATATCATGGTCTTACCTGCCTTTGGTTTAGTTAGTGAAATACTTCCGATCCATAGTAGAAAACCACTTTTTGGCTATACAACAATGGTCTTCTCAATTATGGGAATAGTTGTATTGGGTTTAGTTGTTTGGGCACATCATATGTTTACAAGTGGAACTCCTCCATGGATGCGCTTGTTTTTTACAATCGCTACTGCATTCATAGCTGTCCCCACTGGTATTAAATTTTTCAATTGGGTTGCAACGTTGTGGGGAGGAAAAATATCACTTAATGCTGCAATGCTATTTTCCTGCGGATTTATTATTAACTTTGTTTTAGGGGGAATTACAGGAGTTGCTTTAGCTCAAGTACCTTTTGATGTTCATGTACACGACACCTATTTTGTTGTCGCCCATTTTCATTACATAGTCTATGGAGGTTCTGTATTTGTTATTTTCTCCTCGATTTATCACTGGTTCCCTAAATTCACTGGAAAAATGCTCAATGAAAATCTTGGAAGATTTCACTTCATAATTACTTTTATAGGATTCAATCTATGTTTTGCTCCTCAACATTGGCTAGGTCTTAATGGAATGCCTCGACGAGTTGCGGAATACGATCCACAATTTCAATTAATCAATCAATTAAGTAGTGTCGGCGCATTGCTAATGGCTTTAAGTACTTTACCTTTCCTATGGAATATTCTGCGAAGCATCCTCTACGGGGATGAAGCAGGTGACAATCCATGGAATGCTCTCACTCCTGAGTGGTTAACAAGCTCACCTCCTCCTGTTGAGAATTGGAAGGGAGAGGCACCGCTAGTTGTTGAACCATATGGTTATGGAGAAAAAAATTCAATTAACACAAAGGAGAAAATGAAATGACATCGATAGTTCCTAAAGAGCAATCCTCAGAAAGCAAGAAAGATCTGCCAATTGAAGAACATGAAGATTTTCGTTTGTTTGGCTTGATAGCTTTTTTAATCGCAGATGGGATGACCTTTGCAGGTTTTTTTGCAGCATATTTAACTTTCAAAGCAGTCAATCCAATTGGTCCTGATGCTATTTACGAATTAGAACTACCATTACCAACTTTAAATACAGTTTTGCTCCTAGTTAGCAGCTTTACTTTTCATCGGGCTGGAAAATTCCTAGAAAAAAATGAATCAAAACAATGCCAAATATGGCTTCTCATAACAGGAGCATTGGGCATAGCATTTTTAATCAGCCAAATGTTTGAGTACTTCACTTTGCCTTTTGGATTAACTGATAACCTTTTTGCAAGTACTTTTTATGCACTAACGGGGTTTCATGGGCTTCACGTAACACTTGGATCAATAATGATAATGATTATTTGGTGGCAAACACGTTTACCATCCGGTCGAGTGAATAATGAAAACAAGTTCCCATTTGAGGCAGTAGAGCTCTATTGGCACTTTGTAGACGGGATTTGGGTCGTTTTATTCATCATCCTTTATCTGCTTTAAAAGGTTGATATTGATACTAAGCAAGAAACTTTCAATTAATTTGTTGCCACAATTCCACTTATTGGTCAGAATTCAGTTAATTAAATCAGTCTGAAATGCTTGTTGGAAAAGAACTCCTCGACAAAGCAAGATCTTTGAGCAACCGTCCAGAAGACGAAATAGCCAAAGGATGTGGTTACGTGGGGCCAAGCGGGAGAGTTTTACGTAAAAGTTTTTACCGTGCCCTAGTTGAAGCAAAAGGTTATAAACTTCGCTCAAATGGTCCTGGGAGAGCTGGAAATAGATCTTCACGCGGAAGGCAAGCTGAATTCAGGACAAAAGTTCATGGCAATGGAAATCTTCTTATTGGACATGCCTATACAAAAAAATTAGGTCTAGAGCCTGGACAGGAGTTTCGTATTGATGTACGAAAAGAGTCTGGAGCGATAAGTTTATTACCACTGAAGAAATAATAAGTCTCTCAAAGCAAATTATATTCATTAAATACAAAGCTACTAATTCCAACCTTGCTCATTAAGCCACTGAGAGCTAATTACTGTTCTTTGTTTGGAAATAGAATCATTCTTATTTACTTTTAGAAGTTTCTCTGCGTACTTAGCCATCAAGTCAACTTCCAAATTAACCTTTTCGCCAATTGTCAAAAACTTTAAGCATGTATTTACCCATGTATGAGGTATTACGGCTACTGAAAATTCACATCCATCATGATATATCTCTGCGATAGTGAGACTTATTCCATTTAGGCTAATACTAGCCTTTTCGCACATATATGGGCAGAAATTCAAATCATCCCAAGATACTCTCAAATTCCAAGAATTTTTCAAATTTTTGATTGAAACAACTTCACCCAAGCCGTCTATATGTCCACTAACAATATGCCCACCTAATCGATCAGAAAGGCGTAATGCGGGCTCAAGATTTACATAGCCATTTTTCCGAGCTTTTTCTGCAAGATTTGTTCTCTTAAGAGTCTCTTCACTTATATTTGCAGTAAAAGAATCATTCATTAATTTAGAAACTGTTAGACAAACGCCATCCACAGAAATACTATCCCCTAGTTTTAAAGGAGAAAAAGGCGAACATCCATCAACAACTACACCAAAATTATTTTTCTTGATTGTCCTTATCTTTTGATTTCAATAGCACAAAAAATAGACTTGGTTAATGATTTCGCAAAAATCAAGAGTCAAGCCAAGTCATTTGATGATAGGAATGCTTTGAATTGGGTCGTTTCAGGTAAAGCTAATGCAGCAGTTCTACCTTTATCTATCTGTGTTAATAGCCTTATTGAAGACCCGCGTTTGTCTGTTCTGTTACCCCAAGAGGGCACCCCGCTGAATTGGTCTCTAATTGCTTCTCCTTCTAGGTCTCCAGAGTATTTCCCTACTAATTGGTTTAATTCATTATGGGGCCCTACTTATTTG
>QCEW01000051.1 GCA_003280445.1 Prochlorococcus sp. AG-363-A03
ATAGAAAAACGTAGAACGAGATTAAAAAAACAAATAAGTACTAATAAGGAAGCAAAGTTAGAAGATGATGTGTTGGAGAAATTAAGCTTAGCTCTTGAAAATGAAAAAGCAGTTAGGAGTATTTCTCTAACTGATGAAGAAAAAAAATTAATTAAACCACTTGGACTACTCACGGAAAAACCAATTATTTATGCAACTAATCTTGGGGAAGATGAACTTGCGAAGGGTAATTCCTTTTCAGAAGAAGTAAATACATTAGCAACGAAAGAAGGATCTGAATGTGTGAAGATTTCAGCCCAAGTTGAGGCTGAGTTAATTGAATTGGGGGATGAGGAAAGAGATGATTATTTAAATGGCTTAGGAGTTGAGGAAGGGGGTTTGATCAGTCTTATTAAAGCAACATATAGATTGTTGGGTTTAAGCACTTATTTCACTACTGGAGAAAAAGAAACTAAAGCCTGGACTATTTCAGACGGGATGACAGCTCCTCAAGCAGCTGGGGTAATTCATACAGATTTTGAAAAGGGATTTATTCGAGCTCAAACAATTTCATATAAAAAACTACTTGAAGCAGGATCTTTAGCGGAAGCTCGAAACAAAGGTTGGCTAAGAAGTGAAGGTAAGGAATATATAGTGAATGAAGGAGACGTTATGGAGTTTTTATTCAACGTATAGCAGACTAGTCATACCAATGGTTCTCAGCGTTCTTAATAGAGGCTTGTCTAACTTTTTTGTCTAACTTTTTAGCTGTTTTTATTAAAGATGTCTCGTCTAGTTGTTTATCTTTTAAATTAGGGAGAGGAGTAAAAAGCGGTTGATGATTCTGAATTAATATGGCTGATAAAGTCCTGGAGATCTAAATGGCCTGTAATTTTGTTGTGGATGAGGTTTATATCCTGGTTGATATTGCTGTATGAATTGTTGATTCCGTCTTTGATTGTATTCATGTCGATCATTTAAATATTTTTGAGTCTGTCGTTGAAATTGCTCCTGAGCAGGACCTGGATAAGATTGCTGATTCCCTCCTGCTCCTGCAAGTCCACGAATTAGTTTTCCTACGAAACCATTCCCTCTTCTATTAGTTGGAACAGATTTTTTAGGTTTTGGTTGTTTTGTTTGATAACTAGATTGAGGTTGAGGGGAGTTTATTAATCCACGATTATAAAGAACATCATTTAAGGCTTTTTTAGCATGAGGTATAGCTCCATACTTGAATCTAAGAGCAAAATCCGTACAAATTTGTCCTGGTTCAGCCATACTATGACGATTAGAACTTATCGTTAAATTTGGCCAATTCTGATTTAATTGATATCTACATTTTGAATACTTTGTCGTATAACTATCCTCAATTAATGGATCACCAAGATCGATGAGTCCATTCCATTCAAGTAATTGTTTATATCCTGAACTTTGTCTATCGGAAGAAGGGGTTTTTGATTCATTTATAGCTCTTTTAAATTCATAAAGAGCTTGCTCATGTTTATAACCTTGAGAAAGGTGCATAGACTCAAGATAAGCAGTTTTCCTATATAAATGAGCTAATTCCCTTTTGTCTGGTCTTGTTTCATCATCTAAAACAAGTCGAGTAATTTCCATAATATCGTCAAAATTTCTTCTTATATTTCTCTTCTCTACTTCAGTTCCATAAGGTAATATTTTTATTTCATTTACCAAATCACGCGCGTCTTTTAGTAAATCATCATTCTCTGCATATAGAGAAAGGCTTTCATTCTCAGAAGCATTCTCCAAGCATTTCGTATAAATATCATGAAAATGAGCCGAACCTGAAAAAGAATTTGCCTCTTCCATGCAAAAAGTATGAGCTGAGTTTGCTGCCTTTATCTCATTTACAGGCAATCCAAGATAGAGCAATAAAGGTGCAAGTATTAGACGTTTCATTTATTTATTTCTTCTATATTCGTTTAGCTTGAAATTGACTTCATATAGAAACACCTCAATGTTCTTTAACATCCTTTGAGCATAGTAAAGTCTCTCATCGTATTTCCCTGCAACAATAATTCCTTTAACATTACTATCTTTCAATTTCTCTTCAATCCAACCCATATATCTTGTTATTTGGCCAACAGTATCATCACTTGTTTGATTTCTTTTCAGTTCGATTACTACATAGGAATCATCATATTTATCCTTAGCTAGAATATCAATTCTCCCTATATCAGTAATGTATTGTTGGCTTTTTAATTCTCCATCTTCATAAATCAAATTGTACTTCTGACCAAACTGAGTTTCACTCCAATTCTCGATAATAAAATCTTCTAGTTGCTGTTCCATATAAAACAGACCACTACTCATTGAAGAGCTTTCATCTTTAACTTCAATATCTAAACATTCTTTAAAAATCGAGACTAGATTTTTTAAATCATCAAGAAGTTTCTCATCATTTATTCGAATATTGTCTTTATAGAAGTAAACCTCATTACCTTCTATTTTAGGTGTGTAGGCTTTGTAGACATATGAATCTCCATAGCGAAAAGGTTTATCAATAAAGTCAACTATTTTGGTCTGAGTATCATGAATCTCCTTTGTCCAACTGCTCTCAGGAATATGAGTTTCACTAATTCCATAGGCTAAAACCAAGATGTTCTGTTCTTTATAAAAGAGATAAACAGGATAATATCCATTACTTACTGGCATATCAGGAGCTCTCAATGCGATCCAAGGCACTTTGGCAAGTCCTCCTTGTCCAAAGGAAACCTTCAGCTTTAAATCTAGAAAATCTTTTAAGTAATCTTTAGTCTTTCTGCTCTCAGTTTTTGTTTGCTTTATAAAAGCTTTTAAGAAATCTAGTGTCATTTGTTCTTTTTATACCTTTGCTCATCTTTTACTCTGATAGCAGTCTGAATGAAAATTTCTAGTTGACACTAGTTTGTCTAGTTTTATATATGGGATTGATGCTCGTCTGGTTGTCTAACTTTGTCTAACTTTTTAGCGTTTATGTCTAACCGCGATTTTTGCTCGTAATCGACTGGTATAACTGGACGCTAAGGAGTTTTTATTCAACGTATAGCAGTCCAGTTATACCAGGGGTTCTCAGCGATTTTTTTGGCTATTCTAACTTTGTTCTAACTTTTGATTGCTTAATCAGTGCAGATACCTAATGCGGTGCACTTGTGAAGAGTCCCTTTATTATTGTTCCATACCCATCCACCACTGGGATTAGAGGTTCCCAGCTTAGGTTGAATGCCACCACCAGCCCCTCTGAAAGTATTGTTGTTTCCCACCCCTGAGTAAGTATTTGGACCAGTTTGACGAATAATTGTTGGATTCATATAGCTAGGAGTTTTGTAGCTAGGAGTGCTGTAGCTAGGAGTGCTGTAGCTAGGAGTGCTGTAGCTAGGAGTGCTGTAGCTAGGAGTGCTGTAGCTGTTGTACCCACCACTTCCATATGGATAAGCCTGAAGAGATGACCCAACAGGCATTAAAACGCCAAGGGAAAGTATCGATAAGAAAATCTTTTTCATTTAACTAGAGTTAATAGCCCATCTATACGGATACTAGCCCTAAATTAGTTTTTGAAGTTTTCCAT
>QCEW01000052.1 GCA_003280445.1 Prochlorococcus sp. AG-363-A03
TGGTTTTATTGAGAATCTTTTAATGGCAATAATGAGCAGTTTGATTTTGTTTGACGCAATTTAAAAAAATTTTAATTAGAATATTTGTATATTAGAACGTAAAAATTCTTTATCTGCATGGAAGCTAAGAAATTATTTTCTAGGAAGAATTTACTCAATTCTCTTGCTTTCTCTGGTGTTCTTTTCGTAAATACATTGAACCCTCAAGGGATTAGTGCTGAAAGTCAAAAAAGCATAGATATTCCTAAAGTTGTTTCTTACAGATCAGCATCATGCGGTTGTTGCAAGAAATGGGTTAACCATCTACGCGATAATGGATTAGAAGTTGTTGATAACGTTATTGAAGATGTCTCAGCAATAAAAAAACAATATAAAATTCCCAATAATTTAAGATCATGCCACTCTGCTCAAATAGGTGAGTACAAGATTGAAGGACATGTGCCGATTGAATCAATCAAAAAACTTTTCAAAGAGAAACCAAGTATCTCTGGGATAGCTGTTCCTGGTATGCCTAATGGTTCTCCTGGAATGGAATTACATTCACACGAATCACATTCTCACGATAATTATGAAAGTTATAAAGTAGTTTCATTTAGTAATAGTGGTAAAACAAAAATATTCGACAAAATTTATCCCTAAGACAAGTACTTATTATGTTAATAATGAGTTTTGTTCTTAGGAAGTTAAAAATTCTCACTTTTTTCTTTTTCTTAACTCTTCCTTTCAATCTTTATTCTCAAGCTCATATGAAGGGTACATTTTATTCTGAGCAAGAAGCTGAAAAAGAATCATTTGAACTTGGTTGCATTGGAATACATAAAAATCAAGATAAATGGCTTCCATGTAAAAACGAAAAAGAGCTACATAAGAAACTTCGAGCGAATTAATAATGAAAAAACTATATTCAAGTCGGAAATGGCATAGAAGATTTGCAGTAATTCTTGCGGTTCCATTATTTTTAACTATTTCAAGTGGTTCTCTGTACCCCATTTTATTAGCTTTTGGTATAGATGCTTTTTGGTTGATAAAATTACATACAGGTAATTTTGGATTTATAAATTTGCAGTCTATTTATTCACCATTAACAGGACTGTCAACTTTGGTACTTCTTTGCACTGGAATCTCTTTATTGAAAAGACCTTCAAAAACAAACTAAAAAATTGTTAGCACAGCACAAAGCTATGCCCAAGCTCATGTAAAGGAGGTCACATTTAGTTTTGAAAAATTCTTGATAATGTCGATGGAGAACCAACAAGTTCTTCGCTTTCGAATCACTAATACTATGGATGACACCACCAATAGGTGCATTTCTCTAAAAGAAGACCCATTGCAAAGCGCTCAATCAAAACGCTACCAAAAACAATTACCAACTGAGAAGTGGAAACCCACTGATGATCACGCGATTGACATCATTAGTGATTATTTGATTTGTGTTAGAGAAGATATGAACGCAATGATTGAAGAGCTTGGTTGTCCTAAAGAGTATGCCGCAGGTTTGCTAAGAGCTATTGCTGATGGATATGAAGACTAATTAAATTCTCTATGGGGCTAGTGCTTTTGACGAAACCTCACTCCTAGTTAAATACGCAACTTAGATAGTTAAAAAATTTAGCTGTTCCAGAGACATAAGCACGCTTACACCAACCGTTATCAAGGCCGAAGAAACCTTAAGTTCTTTTGGAATTGTGGAGTGGGAACTCTTGATTTATTTGTATCGCAAGACTTTCTAGGCTGCCGCATTCTCCGATACATTTTTGCAGCAGCAACAGCAATAAAAAAAGAGAGGTTATTTACCCCTGTTCTGATTCTTCTTTCTAATTCTGAATAGATCGCAATAGAATTTTTTAAGTGCTCATAAAGTAGTTGTTATGAAACATAGAATGTCAATAACTCATCAAGACAACAGCCTTCCTTTAACCATTCTCTAAACTCCTGACCGATAGCGCTCTGATCTTTACTATTTAGTCTATTTGATCTTTCCATTAACAAAGTCATTGATTCAGCTATCATCTCTTCCATATCAGGATAAGTCATTAGCTAACTGAATGATTGATGGTACAAACTTATGAGATTAAAAAAGAAATAACGTTACTTGTGGTGGAATGAGCATTCTATTAAAAAGAAATTAAGAGTAAAAGCTGTCAAAATCAATAAAAACTAGTTAATTTTTATTAGATAAGTGAATCTCATCTTCAATATCTTTTTCACAATAAAGGTCTAATGTTGAATTTAATTCAGATAATAAAATAGATATTTTGTCTTCCTTGCATTGTTCTTTAACTTGAGAAAGTTTTTTCATAAAAAATCTCTCTATGTTTAAGCTTATTTTAGTGCTTCGTGAATTAATCTAAATGTCTTTATCAATACATCAATGAAGACCTCAATTCAAGTTCCGAGGACTATTTCAAATACTTGTGAATAAAAAAATAGACATCTTAGTTCAAGTGTCTATCAATCATGCAATTGATTTTCTATTTCTAAGTTTATAGATGTAGGAGAAAAAGCATCAGAAGAGCTAGAGAAAGCTATTACAGCTAGGCTAACTGCACCAACAACTGTTGATAATGTTTTCAACTTTTTAGATAGCTTCGCTTTTTTTGACATGTGTTTTTGAAGTCGAATCTAATAAATCTATTTACTTGTTAAGCCTGGAATAAGGGAAAGTTAACGAATGGGGACCAAACCTTAACCTAAGCCACAAAGAATAGTTTGCATGTATATACATCAACAGAACTCTTTCAAAAGCTCCAAGTTATTGGAATTTAAATAGGAGATTTTTCTAAGCTTAGGGCTGACTATTCATCTACGTCCTTAAGAAATTAATTCGTATCGGCTACATTCTTAAAGAACTCACAATAAACCATTAAATCTGATTCTTTTTCTGTCTTCAGATTGAGTAATTCTATGGTTTTAGAAGTATCAATTCTATAGGCATACCAATCAAGACAAGTCTCTCTTTGTTTTTGGGTTGATGAAATGGGCTCTGCTTTATATGTACCTACTTCTGTTGAACTCTTTGTACAAGCACTTATCAAAACAATAAATGGGATTAATAAAAATAAGCGGTTCATAAATATTTAATCAGCTATCCATCAGAACATAGCACTCGTTTCATTAGCTTCAGGTATTAAAGATTACACAGGTTATTTAAATATTCTGATAAGTTGAATATGGCTGGTGATTTGCGTGAACAGATTACCAGCTTGTAGCCTTACTACTTGAAATAGCTAAAAGTGGATAGGTGATTTGGATGACACGAAAAAATCTGAAAAAATGCTAGAAGATAACATAACTAAATTCTTATAATGAAACCACTTGAAGACAGTAATCATCTTCAGCAAGTATTAGCTCAGATTCAATTAAACATAATCAGAACTAAAGATCAAAAGATGTCTCATCATCTCTGGTATCAGAAATCAATGTGTGATGGAGAAAAATAAGCAAAGAGAGCCGGACTTCC
>QCEW01000053.1 GCA_003280445.1 Prochlorococcus sp. AG-363-A03
GTAGATGAGTCTCTTAACTGTCACATGTGCATACTTTTAAATAAGACATTAAAAAAGCACCCTGCCCTGCTTACTGAGTGGATGCTCTTTTGATACAGAACGATGTGCGAGGAGTACTTCCGTTCTGTATTTGATTTATACAACGATCTTTCCTTTGTTGTCTTCAAGAAATGGTTAAGAATCTAAACCTGATTCTTAACCTAATTGAGAAAAATTACATTAACGCCTTCAGGCGTTGGGAAATAGGTTAATTCCAAGTCGAGAGGTCTGTAGTTCCTTGAGATCTTTGCATCCAGGAAATTTTCCAAGTGCCATCAATTTTCTTGAAAATCAATGAATAACTAGATAAATCATTGTTTCGCTCACCTTTGTAGCTAAATGCTTCTTTCAATGTGAATGCAGCAAAGCCCCAATCAGAATTAGCTTCTAATCGATGAATCTTTACTAATTCGGAAAGCTCAATAACCAAATCTGCACTGTCATACATTCCTGCAAGATCCTCTGCGGTTATGGGGTTACCACTTGGCCTGATAGCCAAGAAATCATTTGTAGTGTTAGCGGGTAAAAATGTCTTGTTTTGAGCCCTATCGGTAAAGCCTTGAATAAGTGCTTCTAGTTGCTGTGAATCTGAGGACAATGTTCTTAATGTATTTCGCTAGAGCTTCTCATAATTAGAATAATCATGATGTTTTATTTGATTTATTTGAGCAAATCAGAAAAAGCTAAATCAGCTATAGCTTTTAGCTCTAGGAGGAAATAAATAATCATTATTGTTAACAATGCCAACCAAAGATAGCATTACTGGCACTTCAACTAAAACACCAACAACCGTCGCAGTTGCGGCACCTGAATTGACACCAAAAAGACTTATTGCGGTAGCAACAGCTAATTCAAAGAAATTGGAAGCCCCAATCATTGAAGCTGGACCTGCTATTGATTTTTCTTGATTAAATATTCTCAAAAGAATTGCTGTAATAAAAAAGATCAAAAAGGTCTGCATAATTAAAGGGATAGCTATTAATAAGATTTGGAATGGGTTATTGATAACCTCACTAGCTTGTACTAAAAATAAAAATAAAACAGTTAAAACCAAGCAAATCCCAGAAATTGGCTTCAAAAAATTATTTATCGTATAAATTTTTGCTGCATCATTAACAATTTTTTTGATCAATAAGCAGAATAAAAGTGGTGTAAATACATAAATCAAAACAGAGTTAAATATAGTCCATAAGGGTATTTTGATTTGATTAACACCAAGCAAGAAAGAAGCAATAGGTGCAAAAGCAAATAATAAAATAAGATCATTAATAATAACCTGGACCAAAGTATAGTTAGAGTTCCCTTTAACAAGATTACTCCAGACAAAAACCATTGCTGTGCAAGGAGCAACTCCTAATAGAATCATCCCAGAAATATATTCTGAAGCTTTAGCAGCATCAATCCAAGTGGAAAATATATTATTTATAAATAATATAGCTATACCTGTCATAAGTATTGGTTTGATTAACCAATTCACTATTACCGTAATCAAAATCGCCTGTGGCCTATCCTTGATTTTGATAATAGAATTAAAATTTATTGATAACATCATTGGAATTATCATTCCCCATATCAAAAAAGCTATAGGTAGATTGATACCTGTTAGTTCTAAAGAGGAAATATAATTAGAAAAATTAGGAAAGATAGATCCAATAGAGACCCCTAGAATCATGGAAACAGCGATAAAATAACTTAGGTATCGATCTACAAAAGACATTCACAAATTCTAAAGTTAATACTACTGTAAACAACAGCATATAAAGTTTGTTTATGATAATAACTATTTGAAATCAATTTAGATATTTTTTGCATTAATTTCAATGTTAAATATAGTTTCTATATTTAAAAAATAAAATTAATAATAGAAAGTCTAGCAACAATCTTTTGTAGACCCTTGCGAGTTCTCCTTAAGAAGAACAATCCAATCTTGCAAAGAATTTAGAGCTTCAATATTTAAGTGATAATAAACCCATCTTCCGCTATGCCTATCAATTATCAATTCAGCCTCTTTCAAGACTTTTAAATGAAACGATATTTTTGACTGAGCAAGTCCCATCTCTTCAATAAGATCACATACACATTTTTCGCCTGAAGACAAAGCCTCAATGATTTGAAGCCTAAGAGGCTCTGAAAGAGCTTTTAGCAGTTTCTTTGTCTTGTCTGAAACAATTTCGCTGTCAACCGCCGAACTCACAGACAAAAGAGTAAAAATATGAACTCATAGTACAAGAATTTCCAAAACCAATCAACAATGGTTGATATATCAACCATTGTTGATATATGCTGTGTATGTGCTCTATTGTGCGGAGTTTTATGCGCATTGGTATTAATGGTTTTGGTCGTATAGGACGACTTGTTCTTAGGGCACTCTGGGGTAGAGAAAATATAGAGATTACGCATATCAACGATCCATTGGGTGATGCAAAGGGAGCTGCGCATTTACTTGAATATGACTCAGTTCATGGTCGTTGGAACAAAGCAATAAGCAACGATCAAAACAACCTGAATATTGAAGGTCACCCAATATCTTTTTCACAAGAAAGTGATTTCACAAAAGTGCCATGGAAGGAAAAAGGTACAGAGTTAATTCTCGAATGCTCAGGGAAATTCAAAACCCCTCAAACATTAAATCCTTATTTCGATACTCTTGGGATGAAAAGAGTTGTCGTTGCATGTCCAGTAAAAGGAGAAATCCAGGGAGAGGATGCTCTAAATATCGTCTACGGTATTAATCATGATTTATATGAGCCCAATAAACATCGCTTAGTAACAGCTGCATCCTGCACGACTAATTGCTTGGCTCCCGTTGTGAAAGTTGTTAATCAAGCTTTTGGTATCAAGCATGGAAGCATCACAACACTCCATGACCTAACAAATACACAGGTAATCGTTGATTCATTTAAATCAGATTTAAGAAGAGCAAGGAGCGGATCACAAAGCTTAATTCCAACAACAACAGGATCAGCAAAAGCGATAGGGATGATATTCCCTGAATTACAAGGTAAATTAAATGGTCATGCAGTTCGAGTTCCTCTCCTCAATGGATCTTTAACTGATGCTGTATTTGAATTAGAAAAAGAGGTCACGCAAGAAGAAGTCAATCATGTGTTCAAAGAAGCTTCTGAAGAAGAACTAAAAGGAATACTTGGTTACGAAGAAAAACCACTTGTCTCAATTGATTATGTCAATGAC
>QCEW01000054.1 GCA_003280445.1 Prochlorococcus sp. AG-363-A03
TATGCAGGAATTTTACAAGGTATTGGCAAGTTAGAAGAAGCAGAATCATCTCAACGCAAAGCAATTGAACTTCAACCTGACTTCGCAGAAGCGCATTCCAATATGGGAATAATATTAAAAGATCTAGGTAAATCAGAAGAAGCAGAATCATCTCAACGCAAAGCAATTAAACTTAAACCTGACTTCGCAGAGGCGCATTACAATCTGGGAAACTTATTGAATAATCTTGGCAATTTACAAGACGCAGAAATCTCATACAGCAAAGCAATTGAACTTCAACCTGACTTCGCAGAGGCACATTCAAATCTGGGAATCGTATTAAGAGAGCTTGGCAAATTAAAAGAGGCAGAATTATTTACTCGCAAAGCAATTAAACTTAAACCTGATTACGCAGAAGCATATTCCAATCTTGGAACGATATTGAAAGATATTGGCAAATTACAAGAAGCAGAAGTATCAACGCGAAAAGCAATTGAACTCAATCCTAATTACGCAAATGCTCATTACAATCTGGGAAACTTATTGAGAGATATTGGCAAATTACAAGAAGCAGAAATATGCCAACACAAAGCAATTGAACTTAAACCTGATTTCGCAATGGCGCAATCCAGTCTAGGAAATATATTGAGAGATATTGGCAAATCACAAGAAGCATTTGATTCTTATCTAAAATCAATTGAAATTAATCCAACAATTTCTAATATTTATTCCTTGATCACGGAATTTCTAAGAGATTCAGACCCGTCACAGTTAAACAAAAATAAATTAAAAAAAATATTAAACATTCTACTAGAGAGAAATGATATTCGTCATAAAGATTTATTCAAAGTATTTAACTTTTTATATGGCAACGAAATAATAAGTAATCTGGAAGATTTAGATTCAATTTTTGCCAAAACCGAATTAATTTTCAATGACAAGCTAATAATTAATGCGCTTAAAAAGATTATCTTTTCTGATCTTAAATTGGAGGAAGTCCTAACTAAAGTAAGAGGAAATATATGCAATCAAATTGCTCATAAAAAAGAGCGAATTAATCATTCAAAATTGGAATTTATTATTGCATTAGGAGAACAATGTTTCCTTAACGAATACGTTTACTCATTAACTGAAGAAGAAAGTATATCTATTAACATAATTATCAAAGAATGCAATAATGGTGAAACAAATGAAACAAATATTTCAATTTTATCTTGTTATTTTTCACTATATAAACTACTGGAAAAGATTCCATCTTTAAAATCATTTAATTCTTCTAATATAAGTTTCAAAGAACTAATAGAATTACAAATCACAGAACCTCTAAAAGAAATTGAATTGTCTAAAAGAACTAAAAGATTGGGCAAAATTAATGATGATATTTCTCAAAGAGTAAAATCTCAATATGAAGAAAATCCATACCCAAGATGGAGATATGGAAATCATTCAGAAAGTCAAAAGATATCTATTGTGCAAGGAATTAATAATGAAATCAACCCTAATCATATAAGTCAAACTTTAGGTGATGAGCAATTAAAAGTTCTAATTGCTGGATGTGGAACAGGTAATCAAATATTACAAACTCAGAGGTACAAGAATGCTCAAATAACTGCTATAGATTTAAGCTTATCTAGTCTTGCTTATGCTGCAAGAAAAATAAATGAACTTGGAATTGATAATGTTGAACTAATTCAAATGGATATCCTGGAAGTTGCTTTACTGGACATAAAATTTGACATTATTGAATGTGGAGGTGTTTTACACCATATGAATAATCCCTCACAAGGATTGCAAGAATTAGTAGGTGTTTTAAACAACAATGGATTCCTGAAGTTAGGTTTATATAGTGAGTTAGCAAGACAAGATATTGTTCAAGCAAGAAACTATATTGCCAGCAAAAGACTTCAAGCAAATGAGGACGACATTCGTAATTTTCGAGAAACTATCTTTTCAGGAAAAATACCATCATTAAACTCTCTCACAAAGAGTACTGATTTTTATACACTTTCATCCTGTCTTGATCTTTGCTTTCACACCCAAGAGCACAGATTCACCATTAACCAACTACAAGAAACTCTCAAGTCTAATGAATTACAGTTT
Source organism: Prochlorococcus sp. AG-363-A03 (assembly GCA_003280445.1). Classification (GTDB taxonomy): domain Bacteria; phylum Cyanobacteriota; class Cyanobacteriia; order PCC-6307; family Cyanobiaceae; genus Prochlorococcus_B. The sequence goes on from QCEW01000054.1 coordinate 2,080, forward strand.
CTTGGATTCTTACTGCAACAACCAGTTAAATCTCTCTACAAGAACTACTTCCCAAAAGATAATAAGCAAACAAACTTACAAAACTGGGCAAAATTTGAGGAGCAATATCCCACGACCTTCGCAAATATGTATCAGTTCTGGGTTTCAAAATTATAAACTCACTACTTGCCAAACATTTAAGATTGTGAGTTCGTAGAAAAATCAAAAAAAGAAATTCTTGCTTTTAATTTTCTATAAGTGTAGAGAAAATCAACTTTCTACGATTTCTCCATGAAGACGGTAAAAGTGTTCCACGTAAAACCCACGTAAAACTGACACTTCAAAACCCTAGTTATATCCTCATTATACCTCTCACGTAAAACCTACGTAAAACCGTATAAATCAAGTTATCACTGGAAAGTAGACGTTTCTGCTACTCCCACTCAATAGTCCCTAGCAAAAAGAACAAAGATATAACTGGGTTCTCAAGGATTATTTCATCGTGACAAACCCGTGCAAACTGAAAAGTTCAGAAATGAATAGGATTAGATCTAGTCTATGAGTTGATTTGCTAAATAATCGTAGAAAATTCATTGAAAATATTTATTAATCTTCCTCTATAAGTAGTAAATGATTTTAGAAATAATTAATAAGGAACTAGATTAGCAGTAATATCGGAAGCACCAAAAGAGAGAAAAGATAATAGAAGATGAATGATTCTGGTCAAAAAGGTGAAGGAAAGAAGAAAGTGAATGAAATTAAAACATTCCCAGTTCCATTTCCTTTAGGAGAAAATCAAGGAGATCTTACTATTGATACAAATACTCCTTCTCAACCTTCTAAAGAACAAATAATTAAGCAAGCAATTCAGTTTCATCTAAAAGGAAATATTCCAGAAGCAGCAAAATCTTATCAACAGATAATAAATCAAGGATGTAATGATCACAGAGTTTTTTCTAATTATGGAGTCATATTAAAAAATCTTGGGAAATTAAAAGAAGCAGAATTTTCATACCGCAAAGCAATAGAAATCAAACCTGATTACGCAGATGCTCATTCCAATCTGGGAAATA
>QCEW01000055.1 GCA_003280445.1 Prochlorococcus sp. AG-363-A03
TTCATCTTTTGGCAACTGAAGCCATCCACTCGTCCACTTTGAATATGTTTTTAATTCCGACCATGGAACTTTTATAAGAATTTCGTTGTTGTTAACTGGAAATAGTTCTACCCACCGTTCATCTTTTTTGCCTCCATAGCTTTTAACTTCAAAATGTCGATAACCTTCTCTTTTTACGGCTGAGGTCCAAGCTGCATTCGGTGGCCATCTCATTTAGTTTCCTCTTTTCTTCAAGCCTTCTCTATATTTTTCACTTTAGTCTAAATTTATACACCTAAACCTTTTTTATGTTTTATATTTTTGTAAATTTATCATAATTAATCTAAAAATATTCCGGAGGCAGATAGCTCTTTTCGCTCTTTTGGATCTGTATATGTGTTTTCGTATTGCCTAACATATATAGGTGTACATATTACCAAAACTAAAATTATTAGAAGATATTTTACTTGTTTTTTCAACTTCTTATTAAATGCTTGATTGATCTAATGATTGGTTTTCATCCAAGCATCAGCCCTAATATTGGTCATAAATATACCGCTTCGCTCCATCAAACAGATATGTTTATTTTGAATTAGTTTTTTTTGCCGTAAGTCCTATATCAAGGTATATTGATTATATCAATAAATATTGATTAATCTTAGTGCCTTCACGTCCTATGCTTTCATTGCTTTTACGTCGCAGACCTTTGATGAGCTTTGCTAAGAAGAGTCTTGTCCTCTCCTCTTTAATTATTCTTGGCTCAGGTGGAGGTGCCTTTGCGGGTGCTCGACTCAGCGGAGCTGGAGCCTCTTTTCCCGCTAAAATCTACACTCGATGGTTCTCTGACTTAGCTAAAGAGCGTGGACCTCGTGTTAACTATCAAGCTGTTGGTTCAGGTTCTGGCCGTAAAGCTTTCATTGATGAAACCGTTAATTTCGGTGCGTCTGATGATCCGATGAAAGCAACAGATATTGCAAAAGTTACACGGGGATTAGTTCAAATCCCAATGGTTGGTGGCACTATTGCTTTTGGTTATAACTACGATTGCGATCTTAAACTTACTCAAGAGCAAGCTGTTCGTGTTGCTATGGGTAAAATTACAAACTGGAAAGAGGTTGGTTGCCCTGAAGGAAAACTAACTTGGGCACATCGTTCTGATGGCTCCGGTACTACGAAGGCTTTTACAAATTCCATGCAGGCTTTCTCTAAGACATGGACTCTAGGAACAGGTAAATCCGTCGCCTGGCCTGCAGGTGTTGGTGGTAAAGGTAATGCTGGTGTCGCTGGCGTTATTCGTAACACTCCTGGTGCAATTGGTTATGTAAACCAGTCATATATTAGAGGTGAAATCAAAGCAGCCGCTCTCCAAAATTTATCAGGAGAGTTTTTACAGCCAACTACCGAGGCTGGAGCGATTGCTCTTAATGGAATACAACTAGATAAAAATCTAGCCGGTAATAACCCTAACCCTAAGGCCAAGGGTGCATACCCAATCGCAACCCTTACATGGATTCTTGCTTACGAAACTGGTAATGGTAGAAACACTGATGCCATTAGAGATTCACTTAACTACCTACTAAGTGATAAAGCCCAGGCTAAGGCTCCTTCTCTTGGCTTTGTTCCTCTAAAAGGTGATATTCTTTCCAAGTCTCGCGCTGCTGTAAAGCGTGTTGGCAAGTGAATTAATTCCTTATAAATGAAAAAGGAGGCAATAGCCTCCTTTTTTTTATTGTCTTTTTTTGCTTGCTAGTAACTTCTTAACTTAAGCTTAAAAAAAGCTCTTTAATATGAAAAAAAAAGAATCAATGAATAATTGGAAGCAAATAGTTGGATCACCCATTTGGTGGGTTCCAGTTTCAATACTTGTTTTATTTATTTCGATTGAGGGATTACATCTAGCCGAGCATGGTAAAAACTGTAAAACTAAAGCAGCTTGGATGAATGAAGTTGGACTTGAATATGACCGAGAATCAGAGGTTCAGTAGTATTTCTCTTGCATGATATTTAATTTATTTTTAATTGATATGGGATCTTAGGCTTTTTCAATAGCTACAGCACTTGAAACTGGAGGTAGTCGTAAACTAGTCAACAATGAGATAAATACAAATAGGCTTGAACACCATAAACATAGTTGCATTCCTATAGAGGCATTAGCTCCAAGCATGAATAAAACTCCTGATAGGAGAGTACCAATCAGTCTCCCTGCCGCATTTGCCATGTAATAGAAGCCTACGTTTAGACTCACGTTTTCCTTGTCCGTATAAGCAAGAACCATATATGAATGTATTGATGAGTTCATTGCAAATATGAACCCAAATAATATCAATCCAGCTGTAATTGCTATTTCTGGATTGCTTTGTCGCCATAGTGCTATTGCTATTAGCGCTGGTATTGCAGTTAAGGTAGCGCTCCAGAATTGAACAGAAGAAACTCCTGGGCTTGTTTTTTTTCCCCATAAATTTCTTAAAGACGGCGCAAACGCTTGAATAAAACCATAACCAATAACCCACAATCCTAGAAAAGCTCCAATCTCAGAAAAATTCCAATTTAGATACGTTTCAAGAAAAACAGGTAGTGCAACGACGAACCATACGTCTCTTGCCCCAAAGAGAAAAAAGCGTGCAAAAGAGAGTACATTGATCCCTTGAGATTTAGAAAATAAGTCTTTAAAGATTGGTTTGTTTTTCATCTTTCCAATATCTCCAGGCAAAATCAATGTCATTAGAAATGACAGACCTAAACCGATA
>QCEW01000056.1 GCA_003280445.1 Prochlorococcus sp. AG-363-A03
GAAATCCAACCATCATTTAAAACTAATAAATCAGTTTTTTCTTGAAGAATAGAGTTATAGGAAAATTTTTTTGACTCGATATCTTTAATAGGAAAAAATTCCCAACCCGTAGATAAGCTATTAATAAATTCACTTGGAAAGCTATTAGAGACCCCTCTCAAAGCTAATTTCTTGTGAGACGTTGAACAACCAGAAAATAAAATCAAAGAGGAAATTAATCCATATTTGATGAACTCTCTCCTCCCGAATGTATCAGTATCCATATGGTTCAAATCTCTTTACAAGCTTTTTTATTATTTGACTTAAATAGATTACCAACCTCAATATCACATCTTTTAATCATTTCTTTCTGAGTCAATCCCTTAATTTGAGCGAGTAAAGATAATGCACCAGCCCCAACACCTTCCTTAACGTAACCAATCTCATAATCTCGAAGAACCTTTTGATTGCTGTCATTAAATCTATAACCACTTGCAAGACCAAGGATCTTTACGTTGAAATGATTAGCAACATGATTCATTAAATGAATAAAAGAATTTCTTTTTTTCCCAGAAGAAAGTGATTCATCAATTAACCATGATGTAGTTCCTATCAAAATTTTACCAACAAATTCAGAGCGTGATTCAGGTTCCATTTCATTTAATGCCAAAGCCAATACAGCCAACATTTGACAACCTCCTCCTAATAAAATCTCCTGGCCAGATTCTCTGGCTCCCATTAAAAGACCAACTGCAATTGGCTGAAATGGATCACCAACAGCTGACATTAGCTCTACAGAAGATGGGTTCTTCTGTAATTTCGCTGCTTCAAGTCCTTGTTTAACTAATTTTGTTTTTAATTCTGAAGGTGGATTTCTATGACTGCCGCTTATGAGACCATTAACATTTATCCCTAACCCAGAGAGAACTGCAAAAGCTGTAGATGTTCCTCCTGGGACACACTCAGTGATCAAAAGAGATTTTTTTAATTTCTTACCTATCTTAAAACCACCATCGAGTAAAAGTTTTACCCTAGTGTTTTCCATTGCATTACCTGAGCTCAAGCATTTAGCTGGACCTTTCTCGGGTGACTCTAAGGAAACGTGAGTAAAGGGGGGCGTTTGTAGTAGTCCTGCAGAAATGATGGTTGGTTTGATTTTTAAGAAACTTGAGGCAACGTAACTAATCAATGCGGGAGAGACCCCCGCTTGGAGAGGAGGCAAAGGCCATCTTTTTGGAAGATTAGGTCCTCTCAATAAAAGTTCCGCATCCGCAACTGCTGTATAACGTCTAGAGACAGCAGTTGAACCAGCAGCAGAAATTCCTTCGATCTCTGAAGTTTGAGATCCAGCAAGAATTAAAAAGAAAGCCGTGTTCGCAATATTTTCTTTCCACCTTTCGACTCTTTCATCAACATTTTGCTCTTGGATCGATTCCCCAAAAGCTAATACTCCTGAAGGCAACAAAAGATAGTTTTCTCCTATCATTTTTAATCAATTAGTTTCTAGAGAAATTAGATTTTCTAGCAAAGTTGGTGGTTCAGGTATTGATGATTTGAGCCTAGGGAAAATCCAATAAGCCAAAGCATGTAAACAAAGAACGTAAACGATTTCTTGAGTTATAACTAGACACAGAGCAACTATTTGAACTTGTCTCATATCCGGAGTAAAAGAAAGATTGAAAATGTCTATTCCTTTTTCAAGCAATCCTGCTCCAGCACGAGTAAGAATAACCCATAAATTCTCACCAACCAATATAGACAACGCAAAAACTCTAACTATAAAACCAATAGTTCCGATTGAGACTCCAACACTCCAACTCAACCACCAGTTCCATCCCTTTTGCCAACTATATCCTAACCATAAAGAAAGTAATCCATACGGGAAAAGTACTAAAGGCCCTCTAAGCGGACCCATTAAAGCAGTTAATAACATTACGCATATAGTCACTCCCTCAATACCTGTTTTAACTCCTCTCCGAATTTGAAGAAGAGCTAATGGTAATGGTAAAGCAAGACGAAAAAGAGCTCCACCAATTGGCAAATAATAAAGAGCTATCCATATCAAAGCTGTTGAAGCAGCAAGATAAGAGGACTCAACGATTTTCAATGCTTTTCTCTTACTAACGGGAGCTTTGTAAAGAGATCGACTTTTTAAAAAGTTTTTATTATTCAAGGTCACAATTATTTTCTCTTCGAAGATGTATTCTTTGAAAAATTCTCCTCATTAAAACGTTCTATCTTTTCGACCTCAAACTGAACACCTGCTTTTCTTAAAGCCTCGGTAACAGTCTCAGCTGGAGCAGAAGGATTTGCACCTGATAATCTTAAAATAATTCTGTATGGCTGTGGATTAAAAATTGTCTTATTTTTTGCTTTGGTTGATTTTTGAATAAGTCTATCTTTATTGGATATCGAATCTTCTCTGCTAACATTAGCAAAATAATTTTCATCTTCTTCCTTATCATCTTTTATTCTTGATTTGATCTTTGTTTTTTCATTAAGTTTTTGTGGTTTATTATTAGTTTTGTCTGAAGTTAAGGGGTTCTCAGTAAGAGAGAAACTATTTTCCAACTTTTCGCCAATTAAAGTATTCGAGCATGATTGAAGTAGAGAAAGGCTAACTATTAGAAATGATCTAGCAACTATTTTCTCAATTAAT
>QCEW01000057.1 GCA_003280445.1 Prochlorococcus sp. AG-363-A03
ACTACAATAATTGTTTCTTTTTCATCAAAAGTCTGATCCGATTTAACGATCGATATAATGTCTTTCACAGGATAATATTTACTTGAAATATTTTCTAAGGTATTAAATTTATTAATAGAATTAGAGAACAAAAAGCTTAAAGTAGGGATAAATAAAAAACCATAATATTTGAATTTGAAATAAGTATCAATCCAATCACTCCACTTAGAGAATCCTAAGGCTAAAAGCAATATAATCAACGGGATTGTGCATGCAATATATCTTTCATCCTTGTTAGGAATAAAGGTTGTGAAAGTCCAGCATGTTATTAAATTAAAATATATCCAAGTCCATTTATAATTATCTTGATTAAAAATGTCTACTAATTTTGCTGAATCTCTATATGATCTTATATAGTTTAAAAAGAAAAATAATAGTCCTGAAAAGCCAATATAAAAAACAATAGCTCCAAATTGATTATCTAAATATGGAAAGTACCAAAAAATACTTTTGATTCCAAAAATAGATGGATCCCCTTCTATCACCGCAGATTCAAAAACAGCCCTATAAGTTCCACTTAATATCATTATCCAATTATGAAAAAACCAAGGTATAACTGCTAAAAGATTAATGAGAACTAAGCATAAAAACTGTAATCTAAATCTATGCTTTCTTTTAAAAGAAAGCATAAAGATAAACAACAAAGATGGTATTATTACTAATAAAGAGCTTTGCTTAATCAATAAAGAAAAAGCGCAACCAAATGCTGCGATTATCAATTGAATCCATTTACCTCCACTTGATTTATCACTCCACTTTCCTAGATGAAACAAATAAAATGTAATAGCTGATATTAAAGGTAACTCCAATACATAATCAGTTCTGAGATGAAATAAGAAAGGAGAAAATGCACTAATAAGAACACAATAAAATGCAAATTTTTTTCCTCTCAAATAAAGCCCCCATGAAGCAATGTTAAAGATCAAAAATCCATTCCAAAAACTCAAGGACCAGGCAGCTTGATGAGGGGCGTCGCCAGCAAAGGCAATTAAGGCTCCATTGATTATTGAGGCTAAAGGCGGAATCTTTGGAGATTTATCTAATAAAGAACTAAAATCTACAGTTCCATCTCCGCCCAAAAAAGATAGTGCATGAGCATGGTCAAGGGCACTATTAAGATAATCAGCCTGATCCCATGAAGGAGTGTTGCTATAAAAGTTCCACCAAATCCGATCAGCGAAGGTAGATATAATCCATACAAATAAAACTGAACTCCAAAAAAAATACTTAGGGTAATTAATATTTTTTTTAATAAGCATACTGTTTTCTAACAATCTAATGTCTCACTTGTTTTTTTATTAGTGATACTGTTAATTCCATCAGCAATAATACATAGCTTATTTTTAACATCTTTAGCAATTAATACATCAGTAAAATCGGCACCTTCAATGACTACGTTTTCAAATTTAGCATTGTAAGCAAAAGCACCTTCTAATATGCTATTTGAAAGGTTGGCACCGTTAAGTATAGCCGCATCCATTGTTACATCTCTCATATTTGTATTACTTAGATTAGCGTTTTCAAGCTTTGCATCAAAAAAACTAGCTCCTTGAAGATCACTACCTGAAAAATCAGCATCTTGGAGATCACTTAAATAGAAAGTCGCACCTTTTAAATCAGTGTTAGAAAAATCAGCGCCAATCAAGGTTTGCTTTCCATAGTCCAAGGCTGCATAAGCTGGCAGAGAATAAAAGAAAAATAGAACCGAGCTCACAAAAAGAAGAAGCCGTTTAAACATAACTTTCTAATAGCTACTAATGACTATATTTTAATTCAAAAAGAGGCTGACAGTTAAATATTGAATTTAATATGTATTAGAACAAAAACACCCAGTTTAATTGTAATCTCTAGTAAATGATAAAAAACATCAAAGTAAATAAATAATTTATTTACTTTGATGTTTTTACCTGAAAAATATTAAGACCAAATATTGATCTAAACTTCACATAAAATGATTGAAAATTTATCTTATAAAAAGATTCTATGCTAAACCTTTAATAAAAAAAGTAAAAACGATGTACATTATTCGATTTTTCTAACCACCTGAAACATAAACCTAGGATTTGATATATTTAAAATATAAAAAAATGAATCTCTAAATCGACTAAGTTCAAAATATACACGTTCCAAAAAATGATCAAAAAGCCATATGAAGTCATAATTATTGGTTCTGGTGCGACAGGAGGAATGGCTGCCCTCACAATGGCTAAGGCAGGAATAAGAGCATTAGTGATCGAAAGAGGTCCAGAACTAGAAATCAAGCAGGCAAAAGGAACAGAGCCTTGCAATATGATTCGGAGATTGATAGGAGTAACAACTGGAAATTATCAAAATCAACCTCAACATCCAGGCTTCTGGAAATCTAACCCCTTACTCTACGCAAACAAGAAAGCAAATCCTTACACTCATCCACCAAAAGCCCCATTCATGTGGACACAAGGCAATCAAGTTGGTGGAAGGAGTCTTACTTGGGGAGGAATAACCTTAAGATTAGCCCAGGAAGATTTTGAAGCCTCAAAAGATAAA
>QCEW01000058.1 GCA_003280445.1 Prochlorococcus sp. AG-363-A03
TGAAAACGTTGAACAAGCAAATAATCTCCGAAATGCACTTGGAGAGTTGGGACAACTGAAAACTAATGATAATTTATCTAAATTATTTTGGCCTTTATTATCTCAACGACTCGCAGATATTGCACCCAGTTTAAACATTCAACCTTTGCCGGATAATTTAATTAACGATCACAAATCAAGTTCAAAAAATAGTGAAATCTCCCTACTGGAGGCATTAACGCATGAAATAAGAACTCCATTGGCTACTATAAGAACCTTAATTAGATCTCTTTTAAGAAAGCAAGATTTATCTAAAGTCATTGAAACGCGTTTGAAGCAAATAGATATCGAATGTACGGAGCAAATTGATCGTTTTGGTTTGATTTTTAATGCAGTGGAGCTAGAGAGAAGTAAGCCTCAACAAACAAATTTAGCCTTAACTGATTTAGGTAAAATGCTCACAATTCTTTCCCCAGTTTGGAACAATCAATTAGAGCGAAAAGGGTTGAAACTTATTCTTGATATCACACCGGATTTACCAAAAGTGTTGAGTGACTCAGAAGGGCTGGAACTAATGTTGACAGGTCTTATTGACAGGAACAGTCGTGGATTGCAAGCGGGTGGAGAATTAACTTTGAAATTAAGGCCAGCAGGGCAGCGACTAAAGCTTCAAATCTTAACTCAGCTTTCCAAAACTACTTATTCTGAAGCATCAGAAAGTGTTTCTAATGAAGAAATTGGACCAGTACTTAGCTGGAATCCAGCGACTGGCAACTTGCAGTTGAGTCAGGCTGCGACTCAAAGACTTCTGAAAAGTCTTGGTGGCAGGCTTACTAATAGGCGAGATAGTGGAATTACGATATTCTTTCCAATTTCGGAATTAAAAGAATCTGATCTTTGAGATTAATGTTGACGCGTGTGAAGTTGAGGTGAAATGAGTCAAAAGGCACAAAATAAAGTGCTAATTTAAAAAATATAAAGAATAAGACGATTTAATTGAAAGCATGACTGAAGTATTACCTGGAACACTTCCAAAGCACATTGGTAGCACTGGTGGATTATTAAATTCCGCTGAAACCGAAGAAAAATATGCAATTACATGGACAAGTAAAACATCTGAGGTTTTTGAACTTCCAACTGGAGGAGCGGCTGTAATGCATGAGGGTGATAATCTCATGTACTTTGCTAGAAAAGAACAGTGTTTTGCTTTGAATACTCAATTGAGGGGATTTAAACCAAGAATTGAAACAAGTAAAATATATAGAATCTATCCAGGAGGGGATAGAGAATTACTTTTTCCTAAAGATGGTGTTTTCTCTGAGAAGCCTAATGAAGGACGTTTGAAAGAGGGTTACAATAACAGGCGTATAGGAGAAAATCCCAATCCAGCAAGTTTGAAATTTAGTGGTAAAAACACTTACGATGCATGAGACATTCAATTTAAACTTTTGCCCTCTTTAAATTTATATATTGGGCTGCCATTATGCAGTCATGCTTAGTTTCGATAAAGAAGAATTTCTTTTATCAGCGTCCAAAGGCGCCAACTATATCCCTTTGGCAAAAAGTTGGCCTGCAGATTTAGAAACTCCTCTCACAACCTGGCTAAAAGTTGGTAATGATTGCCCTCCAGGAGTACTGCTTGAATCAGTAGAAGGTGGAGAAACTATAGGCAGGTGGAGTGTGGTTGCATCAGATCCTCTTTGGAAGGTGATAGTAAGGGGTGGTGAATTGACTAGATACTGGAGAAATGGAAAACAAGAAAAGTTTTGTGGAAATCCAATTGAAATACTCAGAGAAATGCTTCAGCCTTATAAATCTGTTTCTTTGACTGATTTGCCGCAATTGGGACAACTATTTGGGATGTGGGGATATGAACTAATTCAATGGATTGAGGATTCTGTACCTACCTATGAATTATCAGATCAAGACTTACCAGATGGTATTTGGATGTTTATGGATAAAATTCTAATTTTTGATCAAGTTAAACGTCTAATAACAGCTGTTGCATATGGAAATTTAAGTAAAGGAGTTTCTGCTCAAAAAGCTTATGAAATTGCCTGTGAACAGATTACTGATCTGGAAGATCTAATGGCCTCTCCACTACAGCCAATAAAGTCTTTAAAGTGGAATGAAAAAGCAAATAGATCTGTTGAGATGAATATCAACACCTCCAAAAGTGAATTTGAAAATAGTGTTGAAACGGCAAAAGAATTTATTAAAAAAGGTGATGTTTTTCAGTTGGTTCTTAGTCAAAAATTGGAGTCTACTGTTACCCAAAAACCTTTTGAATTATATCGAAGCCTGAGGATGGTAAACCCTTCTCCATTTATGGCATTTTTTGACTTTGGAGACTGGCAACTTATTGGGTCAAGTCCAGAAGTAATGGTCAAGGCTCAACAAACAGAAAAGGGTATTCAAAC
>QCEW01000059.1 GCA_003280445.1 Prochlorococcus sp. AG-363-A03
TTTAGATGGTTTAGAAGGTGCGTTAGTGGCAATAGAAATATTTTTTTTTATTTCTCCTAAAGTAAATGGCACTGGAAATGTAGTTACTTTATAGATTTTCTCTTTCCCTTGATCTTTGGTACTAGATTGGTCCATTGATCCTTTTTATTCTTTTTATACACATTACCACTATTGCTGTAAGCATTTCTTGTGTCATTTTGATTGCCATAAAGTAGTAGTTGCTTGGAAAAATTGCCTACGACATCTCAAAGTTAATTTCGTCTTTGAGAAATTTATAGTTGATTATGGTCTCTTATTAGTTTCACACAGGATTTTAACATTTTCAAATACTATGATTTCTTCAGTCTTAATTGGGAATTCTGAACTTACTATGTCTAAAGAAATATCATAGAAAGATTTTTTTCTAAAAAATCTAATCCTTTTGTGTTCTTAATGTAGTCAGATTTTTGTAATTCAAATCCAGAATTGAGACATTCCTATGAATGTGTTTTTATACTTATTTTCAAGCTTTGCTGAATTTCTAAGTTGATCTGTGTTTTTCTTTTTAGGAAAAGTCTTTATATTGTCTTGGATTGGAATTTTATTTAGCAAAAATATACCAGTCATCTACTCTTGATATGTTGGTTAGTTTTCTTTGATAACCTTTACTCATTAAAAGATCATATATTTTCTTTCGCCTAGAAGTGAAATTATGTTCACAAGTGATTACCCTGAAATTATACTTATTAAAATCAAAAGCCTTCAATATCTCATATTCACTTCCTTCCGTATCTATAGATAAATAATCTATAGTTTTTGGCGCATGATATGTGTCTAACAAATCTAATAATGAAATTGTTTTAACTTTATATATATTCCCTTCTTTAAAGTATTGTTTATCTTTATCAGAAAACATATTTATTGAAGCCATTTGTTGATAAGTAGCAGGCTCGTTAAATAAAACTTCATTTCCAGATGATTTCCATACACATTTAGTTTCGATATTTACAGATCGATTCTCTTTTAACTGTTTATGCCAGAAGATTGCTGGTTCAGCTAGTATTCCATCCCAATTAAAAAATTTTTCTAATAAGTAGGAATTAGACCCTACTAAACCATCGCATGATCCAAATTCTACGAAAAAACCATTTTTTTTAAAATTTAACTGACTTAAAGCAAATAAATCTTGTCTAAATTGTGATGTTGAAAGACTTAAGTTTTTTAAGCAAGCTTCTTTATATTTAGAATCAATATTTTGGATAAAATTCATATCAATACCTCTTTTTTCTTCTACTTTTGCTTCTTCAATCTTGCCAAGATCTTTTAGTACGAGTCCCAGATTATAATGCTCGTCTGCGGCATCGGGATTCAGTTCAATTGCTTTGCGGTATGATAATTCTGCGTCTTGTAATTTGCCAAGGTCTTTTAATACATTTCCAAGATTGTAATGAGCCATTGCATACTTAGGGTTGTGGTTAATGGCTTTGTGCAGTAATGATTCTGCTTCCTTTAACTTGCCATGATTTTTTAATATGACTCCATAATTAGAGAAAACTCTGTGATCTTTAAAACCTTGATCAATGAAGTATTGATAATATTTTGTTGCTTCTGGAATGTTTCCTTGCGAATGGAACTTGAATGCTTGATTAATTATTTTTTTAGAAGACGAGTTGGTATTAATAACAATATTTTCTTTGATTTCTCTTAAAGCATGTAGAACTGGGAATGTTTTAATTTCAGTGACTTTTTTCTGTTTCTTCGATCCCTCCATTTTATCTTTTTACCCTTTGGCTTCAATTATTTTACTCCTAATTTTAATACTTGTTGTATTTGTTTGAAATTATTTTTGACTTATATAGAGATAATTATAATAATTTCACTATTATTTCTCTACGTAGAGAACACAGTACAAGGGGACAAAATCACCATACGGAAAGAAGATATAATATGATTTACGCAATCTCTATATCAATGTCTAAAATGGCAATATAAAAGGACAAATATGTCTCCTACACGTTTCCCATGAGTATTGAGAGAAAATTAATTGAGTGAGGTAAAGGTATTACAAGGAATATTTGGGATAGGAGCTATTGAGTGGGAGTAAATGTCTAAAAAATAGTAGGTATAGTATAAAAAGGGGATTTCTCACAGGTTTATTTTATGGTGTGATATGACGGAATCATAGGGATTTACCCCCCTTCTTTTTATGTGCTTGTATGTGAACCTTTCACCGTCTCTATGGAGTAATCGTATAAGAATGGAGTTCT
>QCEW01000060.1 GCA_003280445.1 Prochlorococcus sp. AG-363-A03
ATAATAGTGGTGTTTTCTTTGATTTTTCCTAAAACAAATGGAACTGGGTATGTTTTTATTTCACTAACTTTTTTCTTTACTTCTCCTTCTACTTGACTAGAACTATTCATCTTCTTTTATTTTTTCTCTCTTGTGCTTCTTTCGATTTTACTACTAATTTGAATCCTCATGGATTCTTCTTGAAATCATTGACCACTGATAGGGCGAGATTAACGAATTCTCTCATTGAACTTTCTAAGATTATCAATAAAATCAATTCATAGAATAGAACTAATTCATTTCATTTCTGGACTTTGTCAGTTTGTCATGGGTTTGTCACGATTAATCATCCTGTGAAAATCCAGTCATAAGTCTATTCTTTTTGGTTGGAACTATTGAGTGGGAATGACTTGTCTGCTAAGAGGTAGATATAGTCTAAAAATAGGGTTTGTCACAAGTTCACCTTTTGATATTAGTTGTCGAAATAACAGGGGTTTGAACCCCCGTGTTTGTCACGGGTTTGTTGTTTGATCTTGTCAGCGTCTTAATGAAGAAATCGTAGAAAGTTGATTTTCTCTACACTTATATAAAAATCAAAAGAAGAATTTCATTTTTTGATTTCTCCAGAATCTCAAAATCTTTAATGCTTTATAAGTCGTGATTTTATATTTTTGAAACTTAGAATTGATATATACCTGCGAAGATTGGGATGCTTCTCTTTAAATATCGCTATGGTTTGCAAGTTTAAGAGGCGATATCGCGATATCTATTAGTTTGAGTAAGGATTTCAATCGCAGGTTTCAGCATGTTTTTGTAGTTCTTCCATCCACCAATTGATTTTGAATTGATTGGGGAACGAACTTGAATATTGCTTGCTGTTGAAACAGAGCGTGGATTCAGATGAGGAGATAGATATGTATCGTCCCATTCCCAACCTAACCAAGAGATTAAAGATTTGATCTCTTGGTTAGGATTGCTAACTAATGAGTCATAATTTAAGTCATATATTTTTGACCTAAATCTAGCTTTATATTCTGTCATTAAGTCTTCTTGATCTAAATAAACTCTTGCACAATCAACTAAAGAAGAGGAATATTCATTTCCACTCACAAAATGTGCTCGGTAAATTGAAAGAATATTATCCAAAGGATTTCTAAAACAATGAATTATCTTTGCGTTCGGTATATTCTTAGCAATTATACCTGCGTATTGATAGTTATATAACCATTTATTTATTGTAATATTTAATTGAGTCTTATTATTTACTTTTTCCTCATATAATACCGCGAGACTGATCTCTTGTTTAGATTTCTTATACTCTAGGAATGATTCCTCTATAATATTAATTTCACCAAGATCATATACATCGTTGCTCATACTAAGAATTGATTCCAATAATGTAGAACCACTTCTAGGCATTCCTACAATAAAAATACTCCGAGAATAACTTTTGTGTTCTTCTTGATTAATTTCTTTTTTGTCAGATTCAATCATCAATGTTCTAGATTTGTTGATAAAAGTATCAGAGTTAGATGGATTAAGATCAAGTTTAAGACGATTTGCCAATAGAAGGAATTTAGAACTGTCTTTGTAATTTTTTTCCTTATGAAGAATATTTGATCTTGCGAAGTATAGATCAACTTGATCTTTTTTTGATTTGTTATTTAAGATAGTTTTAGAAAAGAGTTTATCCTGCCATATATTATTTTTATCAGAATATTTAATCAATGATAGTGAATGGTATGCTTGTGTTAAGTCAGGATTAATTTCAATTGCTTTGCGTAATGAGATTTCAGCGTCTTGGAATTGTCCAATATGTTTCAATATCATTCCTAGATTGGAATATGCCATTGCGTAATTAGGATTAATTTTAATTGCTTTGCGGTAAGAGATTTCTGCTTCTTTTAATTTGCCAAGATTATTTAATATGATTCCTAAATTGTAATGTGCATCTGCGTAATTAGGATTAATTTTAATTGCTTTGTGGTAAGAGATTTCTGCATCTTTTAATTTGCCAATATCACTCAATATGATTCCTAAATTGTAATATGCTTCTGCGTACTGAGGATTAATTTTAATTGCTTTACAGTAAGAGATTTCTGCATCTTTTAATTTACCAAGATCTCTCAATATATTTCCCAGATTTAGATGAGCATTTGGAAAATTAGGTTTAAGTTTAATTGCTTTACGAATCGATAATTCTGCATCTTTTAATTTGCCAAGATCTTTAAGGATGACTCCATA
>QCEW01000061.1 GCA_003280445.1 Prochlorococcus sp. AG-363-A03
TTCTTGCTCTTTATCGCTAGATAACATTATCTTCTAAGAACTTCTAATTTGAGTAACTGTATTACTCACTATATTCTTTTTAAAACTCCTCCTGAGATTATTGTTACTTACTTCATAGAGTTAGATGAATGGCTGCTTGCTGGATAAAAAGAACTGTTTTCCCAATCATCTAATTGATTGAAGTCGTCCAATTTGGTTATGTCTTTTAATCCATAATCAAAGGTTTGGTCAAACTCTTCTATTGGAACTCTCTCTAATACTTCGGGCAAGCGAAGTGATCTGTTTTCAGTTTTCATGGAATAATTTTCCTAATAATGATCTACAATTTTGATCTTTAACTTTTAACCTTTTACAGGTATATCTTTGTTTTAGATTAATACATTATAGCGCAAATATCTATTAATAGCATTGATTTTGCTCATTTATTCTCTTTAGTTAGAGGATTGTTCTTGATTAACATTTTTCCTGCGTGGGGGGATGTGGGGGAATAAAGGTATTTCTCCCTCCATTAGTTCATTCCCTTCCGCTGCCGTTCTTTATGGTTCGCCACTAACGGACTCCCTCTCCTTTCTTAATTTTGTTCAGGATGCTTCATGAGGACTCAGATGCCAGTCAGCGACTAGATATAACGAAAGAGATTGATTCAGGAGTGTCCATGCTGTTGCATAAAGTTCAGTTTTTTGTTGGGTGTGAAACAATTTAGTGTTGGGTGATATCAGTGGTTGATTAAGCAGCATCAACACAAGCACCGAATTGATGTTCTACTAATTCCCAATCATTAGATAGAAGTTCATTCCAAGTTTCATGGGCAGATTCATAGTCCAATCTTCTTGTGTTCTTTAGTTTGGTTGGAATGCCTTCTTCGGAGCAATACCAAAGTTGAGTGAAGACAGTCGGAGCAACCATGACCGACTTGGGATCACGAATAAAGAACAGACAAAAATCTCTTGTTGGTGCAACTAACCATCCTGTTGGTGTTGGTAATGCTTCTCTGATTGGTTGGTTCATTTTCTATTTCAAGAGACAAAAAACCACCTGCTCACTGGTGGTTCCTTTGTTGTTTGTGACGGGGATTAAACTAGTACAAATATACTGCTTTTGTCTATAAGGTCAAGCATGTGAATCTTTCGTTAAGGCATTAAGAAGGGGGCAAGATTTTGGTTGCCCCCTTTAAGTTCAGCACTTGTGTATCCGTGTGAACAATCCATTTTCTTTACTAACCACTTCCCTGACCTCCGGGAAGACAAGTGCTAGAACTCCAACCCATTTCTAATCAAACAAAATCATTGGAACATGAGAGAAAACACCTGTTTCCATTTGTGTAATTGGTTCATTAGACCAAAGTGAGTTAAAACAAAGTTAGTCAGCATAAACTGATGATGGATAGTAAAGAATACAATTGGATTTTTGTTTATAAGATTCGTGACTCAGGTGATGTGATTTATAAAGTCACGATTCCATCAGAACGAAAGGAAGATGCAGTTGAAATATTTAAGAGAGAACATCCAGATGGATTGATCTGTAGTGGTATCAGGAGAGGTGATTTTAAATTGATACCATTCATGGAACTGTCTTTACGTGATCCTTGGGAAGAGATTGCTTCGTAAGTGATATTCAAATCAAATCAAGGCAAATCCTTTACCAAAGAAGAAGCAATAGATCTAATGGTGTCATTGAGTGAAACTGACGCAAATTCAGAAAAGAAGTGGAGAGGTTTCTACAACTCTTTATCGCAGAAAGAACTTCAGGATGAATGGGATGAGTATTGGAAACCTTAATTTTTGCATTAAGAAGGGACCCTGCTGGTTCAGCGATCTTGAGACCCTCTCTTCATTTTGAAAGTATACTTTAGACAGTAATTGTGCTCCTTAAATAACATTTTAAATGTGTTGGGTGGAATAACTCCAAAATCTCATCCACTTGCGTCATGCTGCTCCACCACAGTCCACTTGGTGTCACTCAAAAGACCTCCCTCTCCGTTCTTATTTGGTTCGGGCGTGTTCGTATAAGTTCAGAAAACAGAAATAACGCAGTATCAGTAAGGGATTAGAAGAATAAAGATTTCGCACCTGTCCGTAGTGTGCCACAGATTCCGAGTTCTCTGTGGGGGAAATGTGGGGGGAATGGAAATTACTGAAGGGAAGGGAGATCTCAGGTATATCTTTCTTTTTAGGGTGCTGCGTGAAACATTTATGTAAATACCTTT
>QCEW01000062.1 GCA_003280445.1 Prochlorococcus sp. AG-363-A03
GTTTTAGGCTTTATTAATTTTTCGGCCATGAGTAGTTTTGAGTTAATCTATGGCTTAATTGTAGATTTATTTATGGGCTTTCTTTCAATATTTAATTTTAATTATGTATCTTTTGAGACTTTTAAATATTTAGGTCATAATTAGAAATCAATAAGAGAGTAAGTCCCTAGTTTTGGCTAATGAAGTTAAACCAAGTACATCACTCTTAACAGTAGGACTAAATTTATTTATGCTTATTTTTTTGCTTTTAGCTATTTAGTTCATAATATTCAAGCTATGGACGGTGCTTATTCTTTTTGTTTGAATGGAGTGTTAATTAACTTCCCAAATGACTACCTTTAGAGAAAGAATTAATTCTCATCTCCCGATAGTGCTTCAGTTGTTAAGCACTGTATCCTTGGTTGTTATCGCTCTGTCTGCTATTTGTGGATCTCAATCATTGAAGAAATTGTCTTCTGCCCATGAAATGCCTAGCTCGGCAGAAGTGCATCACGATCATTGAAGTCCTGATCTTATAAAATGTAAAAAAGGGCTTGTATAAGCCCTTTTTTTGTCTTGATTTTATAGGAAGGATAATTGGTCGGCATTAGGTTTGTTTATTGGCTCGGCTGTCCATTCTTCTGGGTCCCATTTAGTCATTAGCGGTTTTAAAGCTTTAAGGTCTTGAGAATTTTTAACTGAAGAGATCCATTCTTCTTCTAGCCCATTTGGAATAATAACGGGCATACGGTTATGAAATTGTTTGACTAAATCATTTGGTTCGGTCGTTAGCACACAACAGCTCTCTAGTTCACATCCTTCTTTAGACATCCAACGATTCCAAAGTCCTCCTAACCAGAAAGTTTGAGAATCTTTTCTACCTATTAGGTGACCTTTTTCTAGAAAACCACTAGCTGGTATCAAACATCTCTTATGCCTCCAGCTTGCACGAAAAAGTTTCTTCTCTTCAATACTTTCTGATCTCGCGTTAAATGGCTTTGGCCTTGTGTTGTCAGAAGGGTCTTTACTCCACTCAGATATAAACCCCCATAGCATTATGGATGTTTGTGTCTTGCCTTCATTCTTAAGAACAAGAATTGGAGAACCTGGTTTGATTAATATTTGTGGTTCATAATTTTGACTCAATCCCCTTGGCACATCTTTTTTTAAAAGATCTGGTAAATTTATAAATTTTGTTAATAGCTGATATCTTCCGCACATCCCATTAACCCTTCAGACGCTTTTTGATCAGAATCATTTTTATAACTATTAGCGTTCTTAAAATAATGGCAAAGTTCCTTGTGTAATTTCTTTTTTACTTGAATTTCCTGAAAATAGTATTTTCGAATATTGATCTGCATAGGCGCAGTTCTTGCATGAAGGATTTGATTCTGGAATCTCTGATTGATTCATTAGTGTGACCATTTCATCTAGTCGACTCTCTATCCAATCATTCCTCCATTTGTAGGGAACAAGATATTCATCAAAACGCATGGTCTTATTAAATTCAACTTCATCCCTTTTTGCATTGCAAACTAGAAAATAAGATATTGGATGAACACTAAAATCCATCCCCGAGAGTAAGTAAGCATAAAAGTCCATTTGAATTTTATAGGCCTCATGAAAAGGATCCTCTATATAATCTTTCTTATCAACTCGTCCGTTTTTTGCTTGTGATTTGTAATCCACAATTATTAGTTGTCTTGTAATAGTGTCTTGCCAAATATCGTCTACACCTCCAGTCAAAATTATTCCGGTATCCTTGTAACGATGCATTAGTCCCCGATGAAGAGAGTTTCTCCAGTTATCTATTTCAGGATGATCAAATGGAACAACATGAGATAGTCCATTAGATGCAAATATTCTGTGTGGAACCTGCTTTTGTCTGCAATCGTCAAATTCTTTTTTTAGTAATAGGTCAGTGGTTTCATTGAGAGACCAACCTGGTGTCCCAGGAGGATCAAGACCTCTTACCCTATCGAGATAAAAGCACCTTTGACACGTCAGAAAATTTGAGAAACGACCTCTACTAATTTTGAATTCTTCTTGTTGATTTGGCTTATATAGAGAAGACTTACGACTTCGAAGGCCCGTGGCTTCAATTGGTTCTTTTTTGCTATTTCTTTTGAGATCAATCATTTTGTGTAATCACATAAAGATTTTAACTGGATTTATTCGATAGATTTAATTTCTTTATCC
>QCEW01000063.1 GCA_003280445.1 Prochlorococcus sp. AG-363-A03
TCACCCATCCACTCTTTTCGAAAACTCCAAGGATCATGTTGAACGTGATCAATTCCTCCTCTA
The DNA here is from genome assembly GCA_003280445.1 of Prochlorococcus sp. AG-363-A03. Taxonomy (GTDB): domain Bacteria; phylum Cyanobacteriota; class Cyanobacteriia; order PCC-6307; family Cyanobiaceae; genus Prochlorococcus_B. Next base: position 64 of record QCEW01000063.1, read on the forward strand.
TTTACTTTTATTTGATAATCAGTACCAGGATCTTTTTCTAAAACCCCCTCAAATATCCATTCATGGTTGGGATTTTGTAGCTGAATTTTTGTTTCTTGTGTTATTAATTCAACTGCACTTGCCTCAGGCATCCATATTCGAATTATCCATTTGTCTTTAAACGGTTGAGGGCCAAGAATAGAAAAAGGACTTTCATGTCTGCATTCAGAAAGTCTTTGTCCGTCATCTCTCAAAGAATCTAGAAGAATAGACATTGACATGACTTATTTCTGAAATAGCTAGTTAGCTTAATCCTATGCCAGTAAATATTGAACCCCTAAGAGGAAATAAGTGACTCAAATTTAAGTTTTGAATTTGAAAGTAAGATTGAAATTGTAGTCACTAAGCAGTGAGGGCTGGGCCCCTCGCATAAATATTGACTTTGTCCAGGATTTATTCCAATTGCTGGCCATCCAGATCCTGAGATTGAAATTCTCAAACGATCTCCCTTTTTAAATGTTGCGAGAACTGGTTGAAGTTTGATTTGTCTAGTGCTTTTTATACCTTGAGCACAATCGGCAATTCTGATTACACCAGTCGAAAGTTGAGTGGCAGTATTCTCAACTCCACAAGGAATTATTGATAATGCAACGAACAAATCAAAACTTTCTCTGTCGCACTTTGTCTCTAAAAAAAGTGTTGGGATACCCTCTAACCTAAGATCCTTCAGAATAGGGTCTGATGTAAATACTGCGACATCAGGTCGAATATCAAGCTTAAATCTGTTCGCTTCACCAGCTGTATCACTAAGATGTCCTCCGATTGCTGGTATTGGTCTCCATGGGTCGTGAACCAAATTCACTTCACTATCTGCTTCTAAATCAGAATTCGGGACTAGGCATCCTTCAAGATGACTTATTGAGGCTAAACCTTCGCTACGAAGATTCCATATGGGAGTTTTATTTTGAATCGAAAGCTCCCAACTCTTTGTGGTTAGATTCCAAAGATTGATTGAAGGTAAATGAATTTCTTTGTTTTTTCCTTTTAAATGAGAATCAAAAAAATCTAACTGGGTGCGTTGTGCACCCTCCCACCATTGAAGATGAGTAGCAGGACCAATTAGTAATTTAGGATTGCCACCTGCCTTTTTGGATTTCTCAAAAATATCTAAAATCCCTTTTAAATGAGGATCCCACCAGCCCCCAATTAGAAGCAAAGGTTTATTTAACCAGCTATCTAATGGTTCATGAGTTTTCCATTGAGGAGTTTTGCTATTCGAAAGATTTAACCATTTATATCCCATCCCATCTGGGTCATTCTTTTTAAGTAAATCATGACCGTTATATAAATATTTTTTCGATTCAAGATTTTCACGGATTTCGTGCCAAGCTGTCCAATTCTTCTCTCTTTGTGCTTTTTGGGCGGCTAATTGCAAACCCCATCCAATTCCTAAATGCCACCAAAACGCTCCTCCTTCACAACTCCAATGTTCATTCTCTGAAAGGCCTGTCATTGCAGGAATAATGCAATCAGGTGGAGGGCTCCCTTCCTCTGCAATGAGTTGTGTTAACCCTTGATATGAAAAACCGTATGTTCCTAGTAGACCGTTGCATTCAGGTAAGGATCGTACCCAATTATGAGTTTGACTAGTGTCTGAAGCTTCTTGACTGAAACCTGAAAATTCTCCTTCAGATCCACCTTGACCTCGTACATCTTGTATGACAACTAGATAGCCTTTGCTAGCCCACCAAGATGGATGAGCATATGTAATTGTAGAAGCAATTTCTCTTCCATATGGCTGGCGCATAAGTAAGACAGGCCATGGCCCTTTCCCCTGAGGCGACCAGATTCGAGATTTTAGTAATGTTCCGTCTCTAAGTTTTAAGTCTTCGTCCCTGTATCTTATTGAATGCATTATTTTTTTAAAAAGTGTCTGGGCAATAAAGACCTCTTACGTACATAGAAAGGATCTCAGCATCAACTTCGCTTATATTCTTTAGACTTGAGATTCTCCGAATAGATTTTTGTGAGCCAGATGAAATGTTTTCTTTATTCAGTTCTCTAAAACTTTTACAAATAAACTTT
>QCEW01000064.1 GCA_003280445.1 Prochlorococcus sp. AG-363-A03
CTCCTTTTAAAAAGCTGAAAGATGGAAGGTCTAGCACTTAGATTGTTATAAATTGATTAGTTAAGCAGTGGCATTTTCTAAAAAATTAAAACAACTTTTCTCTTCTGCTCCGCAAAAAAATAATTGGAATGGTCTTATAGAAGCATACAAACCTTGGTTACCAGTTACAAAAAATACACCAATCGTTAGTTTAAATGAAGGCGCAACTCCTCTAATAGAAGTTAAGTCCATAGCCAATCGAATTGGAAAAGGGGTGAAAGTATATGTGAAATATGACGGTTTAAATCCAACAGGTTCGTTCAAAGACAGGGGAATGACCATGGCCATTAGCAAGGCTAAAGAAGCTGGTTGTGAAGCTGTAATTTGCGCCAGCACCGGGAACACTTCAGCGTCTGCAGCTGCTTACGCAAGCAAAGGAGGAATGAAATCTTTTGTGATTATTCCAGACGGATATGTAGCTCAAGGTAAACTAGCTCAAGCTTTAGTCTATGGAGCAGAAGTATTAGCTATTAAAGGGAACTTTGATAAAGCATTAGACATTGTCAGAGAATTATCTAATAAATATCCAATAACATTAGTTAATTCCGTTAATCCCTATAGATTACAGGGACAAAAAACAGCGGCTTTTGAGATCATTGAAAATCTTGGAAATGCTCCTGATTGGTTATGTATTCCCATGGGAAATGCAGGAAATATAAGTGCTTATTGGATGGGATTTCAAGAATTTTTTCACGCTAAAAAATCAAAGAAACTACCTCGCATGATGGGTTTTCAAGCAAGTGGGTCTGCACCTTTAGTTGAAGGTAAAAGCATCGAGAATCCAGAAACAATTGCTACTGCTATAAGAATAGGTAATCCTGTGAATAAAGAAAAAGCTCTTGCAGCAAAAGATTCAAGTAATGGTAATTTCTCTTCGGTAACAGATTCAGAAATAATTAACGCATATAAAATTCTTGGCGGAGAGGAAGGTATTTTTTGCGAACCAGCTAGTGCTGCTTCTGTTGCTGGGTTGCTGAAGATTAAAAACGATGTCCCAAAGAATTCAACTATTGTTTGTGTGCTGACAGGAAATGGTTTGAAAGATCCTGATTGCGCAATTAAAAATAATGACGCAGTTTTTCATACTGGAATAGATCCAGAAATAAATTCCATAACAAAAACAATGGGGCTTTAGTGACATAAAGAGATCCAATAAAGAAACTGTCTGTTAATTTCTATTCTTTATATTGTGGAAAAAACTTAAAAACTTAAGGACAATTACGTCACTGTTTTCCACAGGCCTCAATATTGGTGGATAAGAAAAGTTTTATCCACTATCGATAAAACTTTTCCACACTCTGAAAAATCCAGATAGCAGTTCTCAACTATGTTTTTTTAATTAACCACAGAAACCACAAAGACTACTACTACTGGTTTAATTTCATATCAAGAATAAAGAAATAGAGAAGAAGTAAAAAATTTTGTTTGTTTTAACGGTATTGCTTTTTGGAAATAGCTATGAAATTCTTATATCAATGGATTTTTATTTGAAATAACGGGATGAAATTACAATGTTCTCAGTCTGAGTTAAATGGTGCTCTTCAATTAGTAAGTAGAGCAGTTTCTAATCGACCGACACATCCTGTCTTAGCAAATGTTTTACTTGCTGCAGATGAGGTTACTGGAAAACTGCGTTTAACCGGTTTTGATCTAAGTTTAGGAATACAAACTTCAATATCTGCTTCTATAGAGAGTAGTGGTGCTATAACTTTACCGGCTAAGTTATTTGGTGAGATTATTTCTAAATTGTCAAATGATTCTCCTTTAATTTTAACTTGTGATGATATTAGTCAACAGGTTGAATTAACTAGTAAAAGTGGAACTTATCAAGTAAGGGGCATGTTGGCTGATGATTTTCCGGACTTACCTTTAGTTGAGAGCGGTACTTCATTAAAATTAAATCCATTATTATTATCTAGTGCAATTAAATCAACTTTATTTGCAAGCAGTACTGATGATGCTAAACAATTACTTA